>JAREAF010000120.1 GCA_029240475.1 Rhodospirillales bacterium
TTGAGAGCCACGGCGCAGACCTCGCTTTCGAATTGCCCATGCTGCGATGGAGGGCCGGCTGCGCGCTTCTGATCAAGATCACGGATTGGGGCGCGGGGGGCCGGGTCCGCGGCGATGTTGCCGACAGCTTGTCGGCAAGTCAAATGTATTGTATACAGGCGGCGGCTTTGGTCGGACGGCTTCCTGTTCCCGACTGGCCGGATGCTCCGCCCCTGCAATCGCGACGGCGGTGCTGCTCTGGAAAGGGTGCCGACGCGGAAAATGTCGAACTTGCAAGCGTTGGCAGCAAAGGGCCCGGCGCAGCGGATCGTTGTGCAACCACCCCATGTCGAGCCGACGATATCTGGCTGGTATGCCACCTCCGGGCCCGAGCTGCCGCTCCTGCCCCAGAGAGGCGATGTGGATTGTGAGTGCCTTGTAATAGGCGGTGGCTGGATGGGGCTTCACGCCGCTCGGCGGTTTGCCGAACTACGGCCGGACGCCTCAGTCATTCTCGTCGATGCAGGACGCATCGGGAACAATGCATCCGGGCGCTGCATGGGGTTTGCGATCGACCTTGCGCACAATCCGCGCGAACGCGACTTCGTGGAGGATGTGAAAGGCAATCGCGAGGAACTGCTGGTCAACCTTGAAGGAAACGCATATCTCAGAAGCGCTGTCGAAGAACTTGGGGTCGAATGCGATTGGGACCCGCAAGGGAAATACCACAGCGCGGCCACCGATCATGGCGTGGCCGATCTGCTCCGTTTCTCGCAGGCCCTGGATCGCATCGGGCAGCGCTACCGCTGGGTTGAACGCGAAGAGATTCAGGCTCTCACCGGGAGCCGCCATTACATCCGGGCGCTGCACCATCCTGGTACCATTCTCCTGCAGCCGGCCAAATATCTGAAGAACGCAACGCGGGTGCTCCCGAAGAACGTCACCGTCCACGAAAACACGCCCATCATAGCCGTCCAATTCGGAAAGCCGCGGCATGTCTGCGAGACGCCCACGGGCACCCTCCGGGCTTCGAAAGTCATCATCTGCGCGGCCGGATATCTGACCAAGTTCGGCTTCTTCGGCAACAGCGCCATTCCGGTTTACACCTTCGCAAGCATGACGCGGCCCTTGAGCGAGGCAGAGATCCCCCGGTTAGGCGACCGGGCGGCCTATGGACTCATTCCGGCGAACAGCTTTGGCACCACTGTGCGGCGGACGAGGGACAATCGGTTGTTCTTGCGCAATGTCTATGCCTATGCACGGGACTTCAAAACGACGCGGCGAGACATCCTACAAGCGCGAAAGCAGCAACAGATCGCGTTCGATCGCCGCTGGCCAGGTCTTTCCTCCATCGGCTTCGAGGCGAGTTGGGGAGGCCTTCTCACCCTGGCTCAGAACGGCGGCATGGTCTTTGGCCAGCTCGCCGATGATGTGTACGGCGCAGCATTCTGCAACGGTACGGGCGTCTCGAGGGGAACGGCCTTTGGAAAGGCCGTTGCGGAATTGGCCTGCGGGCTCTCGTCGCCGGTAACCGAATTGCTGAAGAACCGGCGCAAACCAAGCAAGACCTACCCGGAAATCGTTACGTCACTCGGAGTTCGCTTCGTGACCGCGCGGCGCTTCAAACAGGCCGGCGAAGAGGTCTAGGGAGTGTGTGAGAAATGGCCGATCTGAAAGGCATCAATCTGGCGATGCAGACGCCGTTCAATGAAGACGGCTCTGTGAACATCTCGGTCTTCGAAGAGCTGATCGAAAAGTACATTGCTGCGGGCGTGCATGGATTGGTGTTCGGATCAGGCACCGGACAGTATCCTTACCTGACCGAAGCCGAATGCAATCAGCTCTACGAGCTCGGCGTCAAGCGCGTCGCCGGGCGCTGCAATGCCATATGCCAATCATCTGCTCTCAACATGGACGAGGTCATCCGGCGGTCCAAGCACGCGGAATCTGTTGGGGCAGATGCACTGATGATCCTTCCGCCTTACCTTGAGGGGCCGACCGACGACGACGGCATCTTTGACTTCTACAAAGATATTGATGCTGCGGTCGGCATCGACATCGTCGGTTACAATATACCCCAAGCGACCGGTATTTCGGTTTCAGCCGAGCTATTCGCCCGCCTCAGCGAATTGAAGAACTTCAACTACATCAAGGACAGCGCCGGAGATCTGACCACGCACCAGGAATTCCTGCGCGCCAAGGGCTCCGTTCTGAACGGCTGCGACACGACAACGGTCTACGCTCTCATAGCAGGCGCCAGGGGTGCGATCTGGGGAGGTGCCAACTATATGCCGCACGAAGCGGTCAGACTCTACGATCTCGTCGTCGATAGGCAGTATGGCGAGGCACTGGAACTCTGGGGACGAATGCTGCCCTCGCTCCTTTTCATCTGGAGGACGCATTACACGCCATCCGTGGTCAGGGCATCGCAGTTGCGGGGCTACGGAACAGGCAACGTCCGAAAGCCGCTCAAAAAACTCACGCAAGAGCAAGAGACAGCTCTCCGAGTCTCAATGAAACGGCTGCTCAACTGAGTTTATGTGAGCCAGGAGAACCCGCCGAACCCGGATGGCCGGTTTCATGTAGAACATTGAGAAGGCGAGGCAAGGAGATGCGCATGGGAACTGGATCGACGTATGTAAACCCTGTCAGCATTCCCCTGGAGCTTATTTCCCGATGCATGCGCATGAAGGCGAATGGGAACAGATCTTCGTCCTTGAGGGATCGTTCCATGACGATCAGCGCATTATGAAAGCGGGTGATTTCGTATGCCGTTCCCCAGGTGCGCCGCATACGGCGGGCAGTGAGCAAGGCGCTACTGTTCTTCTCTTCTATACTAGAGCCGATTAGGCGTCGCGGGTTGCAACGAGAGGATGGCGGCGGAGCGGCGGATGGTTGAAGACACTAGGATGAAGCTGGCGAAAGGAACCGGTTGGAAGTTCGCCTACGAGACCCTGCGCGACGAGATCCTGTCGCTGGAGCTGAAGCCGGGGCAGATGCTCGACGAGACAAGGCTGGCCGACCGCTTCGGCATGTCGCGCTCGCCGGTCCGCGAGGCGCTGATCCGCCTGGCGGGCGATGGCCTCGTGGTCACGTTGGCTAACCGCTCGACCGTGGTCGCGCCCATCGACATCGCCAGCTTCCCCAAATATGTCGAGGCGCTGGACATCGCCCAGCGGGTGACCGCCCGCCTGGCCGCCTCGCTCAGAAGCGAGGCGGATCTGAAGACGATCGCCAAGCGCCAGAAGGAATTCGAGGCCGCCGTGCGCACCGGCGACCATCTCGCCATGTCGGAGGCGAACAAGCGTTTCCACATGGCCATCGGCGGATGGTGGAAGCCATCCGCGCCAGGGACGCCGACCGCGCGGACGCGCTGGCTCATGCCCATACGCGGCAGTTCCGCGACAGCTTCATCGATTTCATGAAGGAGAATTACGCCAGCGCCATGTCCCTGGCGTCTTGAGCGGCATAGCTCGGCGGCAGTCCGACGAGGCGGGGCCCGCCTATGCCAAGCTCCTGCCGCACCGGCAACAGGATTGAATATCGGCCTCGTCGGCACCGCCGATTAAGCCGCGCCACAACAGCCGCTGACCGGCTCGGGCGACGCCTTCGATATTCCCTCACCTTGGTCCGCGCGGCCTGTCCGCGGCGGAGCTTGATCCTGATCAAAGCCGCCGCCAGCGCGGCCGCGTACCTTGCCCTCCGATGCGGAAGGAGCATGCGATGCGATTTGCATCTGAGGAATGGACGGGCGAGAGCCGGCTCAGCGATGTGCTGCAGGCGGACCCGGACGCGTTGCGGCGACTCTCCGACATCGAGCCGCGCCTGGCGCATCTCCAGAACGAAGAGAGCGGCCGCCTGGCCCGCCTCGTCCGGCTCGACGAGCTCGCGCGAATGGCGGAGCTGCCTCTCGAAACGGTCATCGCGGCGATCAAGGGAGACCCGATCGCGCGCTCGTCCAACCGGGCCGCGAGGGCGGAAGGGGCTCTTCCGATCGAAGAACCCGGCGCCGCCCGCCTAGACGTCCGCCCGATGATCGCGGCCGGACAGGAGCCGTTCTCAGCGATCATGGCTGCCGCCGCGCGGGTCGAGGAGGGCGGCACGCTGCTGCTGGACGCGCCCTTCGACCCGGCGCCGCTGCGCCGCGTCCTGGCCGGGAAGGGGTTCACCTCGCAAGGCCGGCGCATCGCCGACGGGCACTGGCGCATCGCCTTCCGGCGCGGCAACCCGCCGGACGCGCCCGCGCCGCTGCGCACCGGCGAGGCCTGGGAAGAAGCGGACGGCACGCATCTCGACGTGCGCGGATTGGAGCCGCCTCAGCCAATGGTGCAGATCCTGGCGCTGATCGATGCGGGCGGAGTGGATCGGCTCACGGTGCATCATGAGCGCGATCCGCTGTTCCTCTACCCGGAACTCGACGCGCGCGGCTGGAGCTGCCGGATCGTCGCCGACACCCCGGGCGAGGTGCGCCTCGAGCTCTCGCGCCGCAAATGAGCGCAGCGCTGCCGCCTCTGGCCGGGGCCAAGGACCGGCTGCTGCCAGCCTCGGTCCCGGTGCCCTATTTTGCCGCGGCGCTTGCCTTCCATGGCCTGGCCTGGCTCTCGCTCGCCGCTGCGGCGGAGTGGGTGCCCGGCTTCGCGGGCGGCCTCGGACCGCCCCTGGCCGCCCTGCATCTGGTCACGCTTGGCGTCCTTGCAATGGTGGCCGTAGGGGCGTCGCTCCAGCTTCTGCCCGTCGCGCTGAGGGCGCCGATGCCGCTGCCGGTGGCGGCGCGCGCCGTGCATCTGCTGCTCGTCGCGGGGGTGCCCGTCCTGGCCTGGGGCATGGCCTCCGGGAGGGTGCTGCCGCTGAGCCTCGGCGGCGTGGCCGTCTCGTCCGGCCTGGCGCTGTTCGCCGCTCTCGCCGCCGCAGCGCTCGCCCGCGCGCGCGGGTCCAGCCTCGTCATCGCGCATGTCTGGACGGCGCTCGCCTGCCTCTTGGCGCTGGCGCTGCTCGGATTGGCGCTGCTCGGCGACTTCGTTCATGGATGGCTGCCGGATCGCGCGGCGCTGGCGGCGGTCCATCTCGCCATCGCGACTTACGGCTTCCTCGGGCTCCTCATCATGGGCCTCTCGCAGATCCTGGTGCCGATGTTCGCGCTCGCCCCCAACCCGCCGGCGCGGCCCGGCTGGATCGCGCTCGGCCTCGCCGCATTCGGAGTGGCCTTGGCGGGCGCCGGCTGGTTCCTGGCGGGCGCGATCGCCGGGCTTGCCGCCGCGCTGCTGCATACGAGTCTCATGGCGCTGGTCCTCCGACGCCGGGCGCGGCGGAGGCTCGGACCTTCCTTCGTGCTGATCGGGCTCGGCTGGGCGATGCTGCCGGCCAGCCTGGTGCTCGGCGCGGGCCTCGCCTTCGGCATCCTGCCGAGAGGCTTTGCGCCGATCTTCGTCCTCGTGCTCGTCGGCGGCTGGCTGCTCAGCACCGTGCTCGGCGTGCTGATGCGCATCCTGCCCTTCCTGGCGACGCTCCATGCGGCCAAGCGCGGACGCCGTCTCATGCGCGTCGAGGAGCTTGGGGACGAGCGGCTGCTCTGGGTGCAGGTCGGCGCGCATCTCTCGGCGCTTCCCATGGTGGCGCTCGGAGCGGCCCTCAACGCACCGGCTCTGGTGTGGATGGGCGCGATGGTCGGAGCCGTCGGAGCAGGCGCATTCCTCCTCTTCGCCGGCCTCGTCGCCTGGCGGTATTACGAGCTGCCGCCGCGCGCGGGTGCGCCGGCCGAGCTGAGGGAGCGCGGCGCGTGACCCAGCGTGAAGACGAGGCCTGGCGGCGGCTGGGCTCGGTGCTGGATCCGGAGACAGGGCTCAGCGTGGTGGATCTTGGCCTCATCCGGGAGCTGCGCGAGGCCGACGGCGCTCTTCATGTCCGCATGACGCTCACCCATGAGAGCTGCCCCTTGGGCGTCTTCATTCTGGACTCGGTGCGCATCGCGCTGGCGCCGCTCTGCCCGGACGCCCGCCCGGCCGTGGAGCTCAGCTTCGATCCGCCCTGGACGCCGGACCGGATCACACCGGCCGGCCGGGCGGCGCTCAGGCGCTAAGCCACCTCGTCGCCGCCTTCCTCGCAATAGGCGCGCAGGCGATCGAGATCCTCCACGCTCACCGTCGCGCCGTGGGTCTCCACGCCGATCCCGCGCAGCTTGGCCAGCGCGCGCGAGAAGGTCTCCGCTTTCATCCCCAGCCGGCGGGCGATCAGCGACTTGTCGAAAGGCAGCTCGAAGGTGGCGTTGCCGGGCCCGGCCGGGCAGAACCGCAACAGGAAGGCGCCCACGCGTTGCGCCGTCGATTGCACCTGGAGCTGCTCGATCTGGTGCACATGGAATCGCAGGCGCATCGAGAGGGAGGCCAGCATCGCCATGACCGCGCCGGGATCGCTCTCGAGCGCGCGGGTGAAGGCGGCGCGCGTGATCGGGATGACGCGGCCGTCGGTGGCCGCCTCGGCCGTCACCGGAAACTTGGCGCTGGCGAACATCGCGGCCTCGGCGAATGTCTCGCCCGGCGCCACGACATTGATCACCGATTCGATTCCGCCCGGCGTGATCCGGGAGAGCTTCACCCAGCCGTCCAGAACCAGATAGAAGCGGTCGGCCGGCTCGTCCTGCAGGAACAGGGTGGCGCCGCGAGCGACCTGGCGCGGGCTGGAGCCGGCCAGCATGGCCGCCAGCGTCTTTTCGCCAAGGCGCTGGAACAGCGGCGCGTTCCGCACCACCGCCAGGTCCTTCGGGCTCAGTTCCGTCATGTCCCGTCCCCATGCGCGCTCGTCACGAGAGCTTGACCTGGGTCAAAGCGCCCCGATTCGGGCGGCGGTACCTCTTCACCGTCACTACCGCAATAGGACCCTACCAGGGGAAGCCCCATGCAGCACGCCCTCACGAAAGTCACCCGCGCCGAACAGGCGCAGGCGCTTACGGTTAGCACGGTCGCATTCACCGTCTGCTTCGCGGTCTGGACGATCTTTGCGATCATCGGCGTGCAGATCAAAGCCGACCTCGGCCTCAACGACACGCAATTCGGCCTGCTGGTCGGCACGCCCATCCTGACCGGGTCCCTGAGCCGGCTCCTGCTCGGCATCTGGACCGACCAGTATGGCGGGCGAATCGTCTATGTGGCGGTCATGGTCGCGGCGGCGATTGCGACCCTGCTACTGACCCAGGCCGAGACCTATCCGATGTTCCTGCTTGCGGCGCTCGGCGTGGGCATTGCCGGCGGCAGCTTCGCGGTCGGCATCGCCTATGTCTCGCGCTGGTACCCTAAGGAGAAGCAGGGCACCGCGCTGGGCGTGTTCGGCATGGGCAATGTCGGCGCGGCCGTCACCAAATTCATCGCGCCCTTCGTCATGGTCGCCTATGGCTGGCAGTCGGTCGCGACGGTGTGGGCGATCGCGCTTCTCGTCATGGCGGCGGTGTTCTGGTTCGCCACAAAGGACGATCCGGTGCTGGTCGAGCGGCGCCGCACCGGCCAGAAGCCGCAATCCACCGCCAGCATGCTGGAGCCGCTGAAGAACCTGCAGGTCTGGCGGTTTGCGCTCTATTACTTCTTCGTCTTCGGCGCCTTCGTCGCGCTCGCGCTCTGGCTGCCGCGCTATTACGTCGGCGCATACGGGCTCGACATCAAGACCGCCGGCATGTTGGGCGCCGCCTATTCGATCCCGGCCTCGGTGTTCCGCGCCTTCGGCGGCTGGCTCTCCGACAAGATCGGCGCGCGCCGCGTGATGTACTGGACCTTCATCGTCTCGGTCGCCTGCACCTTCGTCCTCTCCTACCCCGCGACCGACTACGTGGTGCATGGCATCAACGGCCCGATCGCCTTCTCCTTCGGGATCGACGTCGTGACCTTCACGGTGATCGCCTTCGTGCTCGGCTTCTTCATGTCGCTGGGCAAGGCCGCCGTCTACAAGCACATCCCGATCTACTACCCCGACGCGGTCGGCTCGGTCGGCGGCGTGGTCGGTCTGATCGGCGGGCTCGGCGGTTTCGTGCTGCCGCTCGCCTTCGGCATCATGAACGACCTCCTCCAGGTCTGGACCAGCTGCTTCATGCTGCTCTTCGGCATCGTCGCCGTCGCGCTGGTCTGGATGCATGCGGCCATCGTGCGGACGGAGCGGCGGAAGTTCCCCGAGCTCGGCCGCGCCGACGTGGTGCCGGAGCTGGCGGAAGGCGTGAAGCGCCCTTCCGCCCGGCCCAGCGGCGGCGGAGCCGCGGGCTTGCCGCGCCCGGCCGTCGGCAAGCCCTCCTAACGCCTTCAACCAGGAGCAAGCGTCATGAGCACGCAAACCCTCGCCCCGACCGGCCATCTCCTCACCGACTGGCGTCCCGAGGAGGCGGCCTTCTGGGCCGGGGGCGGCAAGCGGATCGCGATCCGCAACCTGTGGATCTCCATCCCGGCGCTGCTGCTCTCCTTCGCCGTCTGGATGGTATGGAGCGTGGTGGTGGTGAACCTGCCGGCGATCGGCTTCGCCTTCGACACCGGCCAGCTCTTCTGGCTGGCGGCGCTGCCGGGCCTGTCGGGCGCCACCTTGCGGCTCTTCTACAGCTTCATGGTGCCGATCTTCGGCGGCCGCAAATGGACTACCTTCAGCACCGCCTCGCTGCTGCTCCCGGCGCTCGGGATCGGCCTCGCCATCCAGAACTCGGACACGCCTTACTGGATGTTCCTGGCGCTCGCGCTGCTTTGCGGCTTCGGCGGCGGCAACTTCGCCTCGAGCATGGCGAACATCAGCTTCTTTTTTCCCAAGTCGCAGAAGGGCATGGCGTTGGGCCTGAACGCCGGCCTCGGCAATCTTGGCGTCTCGGTCGTGCAGTTCGTCGTTCCGCTGGTGATCACGGCCGGCGTCTTCGGCGCGCTCGGCGGCGAGGCGCAAGTCTGGAGCAAGGACGGGGCGACCAAGGCGATGTGGCTGCAGAATGCCGGCTTCATCTGGGTGCCGTTCATCCTCCTGAGCACCGCGGCGGCCTGGTTCGGCATGAACGACATCGCCAGCGCGCGCGCCTCCTTCAAGGAGCAGTCCGTCATCTTCCAGCGCAAGCACACCTGGATCATGAGCTGGCTCTATGTCGGCACCTTCGGCTCCTTCATCGGCTTCTCGGCCGGATTCCCGCTCTTGACCAAGACGCAGTTCCCCGGGGTCGATCCGCTCGCCTTCGCCTTCCTCGGGCCGCTGGTGGGCGCGGCCTCGCGCTCGCTGACCGGCGGGCTCTCCGACCGGTTCGGGGGCGGACGCGTCACGCTGTGGGTGTTCGTGGCGATGGCCGCGGCGACGGCGGGGGTGCTGTTCTTCCTCGGCATCAAGGACCAGCCGGGTGCGTTCTGGGGCTTCTTCGCGCTCTTCATGCTGCTGTTCGCGGCCTCGGGCGTCGGCAATGCCTCTACCTTCCAGATGATCCCGGTGATCTTCCAGACCAGCCGCATGCGCGCGCTCGCGGGCCAGGGCGAGCTGGGCAAGGCCAAGGCGCAGACCGAGGCGGCCAAGGAGGCGGCGGCGGTGCTGGGCTTCACCTCGGCGGTCGCGGCCTACGGCGCCTTCTTCATCCCGAAGAGCTTCGGCACCTCGATCGCCGTCACCGGAGGCGCGGAGGCGGCGCTGATGGTCTTCATCACCTTCTACCTGACCTGCATCGCCGCGACCTGGTTCTTCTATACCCGGCGCGGCGCGGAGATCCGCTGCTAGTTCCCCCCAAACTCCCCCCGGCAGCGGGTGATTGGGCGGCCTTCGGGCCGCCCTTTTTCTTGGCGGCCATTGATCTGAGTCAAAGGCTTCGGACCTTGCGGTCCTTATGGTCGGGGTCGGACGCCAATCCAGGGAGCCGACTCCATGAGCCATGTCCTCGACCGCCTGACGTTCTTCAAGAAGAACGTCGATACGTTTTCCGGCGGGCACGGCGTGGTGACCCGCGAGGACCGCACCTGGGAGAACGCCTACCGGGCGCGCTGGAGCCACGACAAGATCGTCCGCTCGACGCACGGCGTGAACTGCACCGGCTCCTGCTCCTGGAAGATCTACGTCAAGGGCGGCATCGTCACCTGGGAGACGCAGCAGACCGACTACCCGCGCACGCGGCCCGAGCTGCCGAATCATGAGCCGCGCGGCTGCCAGCGCGGCGCCTCCTACAGCTGGTATCTCTACAGCGCCAACCGGGTGAAGTACCCGCTGGTGCGCGCGCGACTGGTGAAGCTGTGGCGCGCCGCGCGCAAGACCCTCTCTCCGGTCGATGCCTGGGCATCGATCGTCGAGGACCCGGTCAAGGCGAAAGCCTCCAAGTCCATCCGCGGCCGCGGCGGCATGGTCCGCGCCAAGTGGGACGAGGTGCTGGAGATCATCGCCGCCGCCAACGCCTACACGGTCAAGACCTACGGGCCCGACCGCGTCGCCGGCTTCTCGCCAATCCCGGCAATGTCGATGGTCTCCTACGCCGCCGGGGCGCGCTATCTGTCTCTGCTGGGCGGCGTGTGCCTCAGCTTCTACGACTGGTATTGCGACCTGCCGCCCTCCTCGCCGCAGACCTGGGGCGAGCAGACCGACGTGCCGGAATCGGCCGACTGGTACAACTCCACCTTCCTGATGCTATGGGGCTCGAACGTCCCGCAGACGCGGACGCCCGATGCGCATTTCTACACCGAGGTGCGCTATCGCGGCGCCAAGAGCGTCGTGGTCTGCCCCGATTACAGCGAGGCCGCGAAATTCGCCGATCTGTGGCTGAACCCCAAGCAGGGCACCGACGCCGCGCTCGCGCTCGCCATGGGCCATGTGATCCTGAAGGAGTTCCACCTCGCGGGGCGGTCTCCCTATTTCGAGGAGTACTGCCGCAAATACACCGACATGCC
>JAREAF010000121.1 GCA_029240475.1 Rhodospirillales bacterium
GGGCGTCCGGGTCGGCGATGGCCGAAATGTCGCCCGGCCCAATGGGCTGCAGCGGGTCGGCTTCCAACCGGGCCGCAAGATTCCGCTCCGCCGGGCAGGAGCCCTCCTCCGGCTGCAGCTCGGGCCGCTGGAGATAGGCGCGCAGGAACTCGGGCGTGAGCTCCAATTGGCCCTCCGCGCGCCTCCGCAGCAGGTGATAGCCGGAGGTGATCCAGAAATCGGGGGGAGCCGCGAGCGTCACGGCATGCTCCAGCTCGGGCCCGCCGCGAGCGCCTCGCCAAGCGAGAGGCGAGCCTGGGCGCCGTCCACATCGAGGATCAGCTCGCCGCCCGCCCCAACATCGCGAAAGGTCCCGCGCACACTCCCGCCCCGAACATCGAACGCAAGCGGCGCGCCGATGCGCGGGCCGCGCGCGCGCCAGCTCGCCCGCAGCGGGGCGAACCCGTCCTCCTGCCACCGGTGCAGCCAGGAGAGGAAATGGCGCGCGAAGCTTTCGAGCAGCCGCACGGGCGTAATCTCCTCGCATCCTTCCTCGGCCAGCGAGGTCAGGTCCGGCCGATGCCCCGGCTCGACACCGATGGGCGAGGCCACGACCGTTTCGCTGCGCAGGATCAGCCGGGAGGGCGCGCTCGGGTCCGGGCCGACGGCATCCAACGCCACGCCCGCGACGAGACCGCCATTCGCTTCGAGCCGGTCCGGCCAGGAATGGGTCACGGCCACAGTGGGTGGGGCGAGCGCGCCGATCGCATCTCCGAGGGCGATGATCGCGGCGAGCGCGACCGGCGCGCTCTCCTCCCAATCGCCGTCGGGGAGAAGGAGCAACGCCGTGGACAGCCTCCCGCGCGCGCCGGACCAGAACAGCGTGCCTTCCGGCGCGTCCGACGCACGGCGCAGCAGAGCCATTCCCGGCCCGCCCCCGGCTGCATCGGTCCGGCTGGGCAGGTAGATGGAGGGGAGCGACGGTTCCTGCCGGTCTCTCATCACCGCAACGGAACCGCCGACCGGCGTCAGGGCACGACGCCGCAGGCGACCCGGCCCCCGGCGCCGCCGAGCGGCTCGGGATCGTCGGAGTAATTGTCGCCCTTGGCGTGAACCACCAGCGAATGGCCGTGCAGATCGGCGACCTTCAGCCGCGGCGCGACGAGGGGGTCGTTCGAAGCCATGCCATCCGCACCGACCTCGATGAGCGGCAGGTCGCCGAGATGGCCCTCGCCCGTCGGGCCAAGATGCTTCTTCGTCTTCTGCGGATCGAAGTGACCGCCGGCCGCGAGCCCCGCCGTCATCTGCCCGTCCCTCTCGGCAGGGCCGCAATTCGGTCTCTCATGCAGATGGAACCCGTGTGGCCCCGGCGTAAGCCCGGAGATGGAGGGCATCAGCCGCAATCCATCCGGCCCGTCCTGCGCCGTCACCGTCCCTATCTCTGCTCCGATGCCGCCGGCATCGATGGCCTGCATCGGGATGCGCACCTCCTCGGCAGAGACGGCGGTTCCCGCCAGGACGAGCCCGGCAGCCGCCGACGCCAGGAACTTGAGCATGGTGAGTTCCCTCCCAGGAACGCAGCTCGGCCGGCCTGCCGCCTTGCGAAATCGGCACCCGCCAACCCGCCAGATCCGGCTCAGCCTTGCGGCGCCGCTTTCAGGCGCTCCTCGACGCGCGCCGTGAAGTTCTCCTTGTGGCGGCCGATCTGCGCCGCCTCGGCAGCCTTCTGCTCGTCGGTCTTTTGCGCGGGCGGCTTGGCGGCGGCTTTCTCGGCGGCCAGCGCCGCGTCCCGGATCTCCTTCACGATCGCGGGATCGACCACGGCCACGGCCGCCCCATCGTCGGGAGATGGCGCCGCCCCGTTGGAGGGCTGCACCCCGGTCGTCGCGCCGATGTCCGGAAGGTTCTCGTTCGCCTGCGGCGTCACCCCGCCCGTGTTCGTGGCGCCGGTATCGCTGTCCGGCTTCGGGGCAACCTGACCTTGTGCGGTGCCGGCCGCGTCGGTGGATTGCTGCGTCGTTGCCTGCGTGTTCGTGTTGGTCGTGGTGGTGGCCGTCTGGGCCAAGGCGGGCGCCGCCGCAACCAGGAGCGCCGTCAGCGCGACCATTTCTCGGATCATGGCTCCAGCTCCCTATTCTGACCGGCCCAGCGTGGCAAGGCCGGGCCTCTCGCGCAAGCCTCATTCCGAGGCAGCCGCCGGGGCCTGGAATTCAGAGCTTCAGCTTCAGGATGCGTCCCAACTCGCCGACGATGCCGCGCCGGAAGGTCAGCACGCAGACCACGAAGATGAGGCCCTGCACCACCTGCACCCAGGCCCCGATCTGGGCCAGGTAGTTCTGCAGCCCAATCACGACGAACGCGCCGACCACCGGCCCGAATACCGTGCCGAGCCCGCCCAGCAGCGTCATCAGCACGACCTCGCCCGAGGTGCCCCAATGCACGTCGGTCAGGGTCGCGATCTCGAACACGATGGCCTTGGTCCCGCCGGCGAGGCCCGACAACGCCGCGGAGAGCACGAAGGCCATCAGCTTGTAGTGATCGGGCTTGTAGCCGAGCGAGATGGTGCGCGGCTCGTTCTCGCGGATCGCCCGCAGCACCTGACCGAAGGGCGAATGGATGGCGCGGTAGATGATCAGGAAGCCGATCAGGAAGATCGCCAGCACGACGAAATATAGGGTCTCGGTGTCGCGCAGATTGAAGAAGCCGAACAGGTGACCGCGCGGGATCGCCTGGATGCCATCCTCGCCGTGGGTGAACGGCGCCTGCAGGCAGAAGAAATAGACCATCTGCGCCAGCGCCAGGGTGACCATGGCGAAATAGATGCCCTGACGGCGGATGGCGAGGATGCCGAAGCCGAGCCCCAGCACGGCGGCCACCGCGACGCCGAACAGGATCGCAAGCTCGGGCGGCCAGCCCCACACCTTCGCCGAATGGCCGACCGCGTAGGCCGCCATCCCGAAGAAGGCCGCATGCCCGAAGGACAACAGGCCCGCATAGCCGATCAGCAGGTTGAAGGCGCAGGCGAAGAGCGCGAAACACAGCATCTTCGCCAGGAAGATCGGGTAGATGAAGAGGGGCGCGATCAGGAAGGCCGCCACCATCACCAGGAACGCTATGACCTGAGAGCGGGGCGCCGTAAGCCCGACCGGAGCCTTGCCGGCGATGCGGATGGCGGTCATGCGTGCGCCCTCCCGAACAGCCCGGCCGGCTTGATCAGCAGCACGATCGCCATGACCACGAAGATCACCGTGTTGGAGGCCTCCGGATAGAACACCTTCGTCAGCCCCTCCACCACTCCCAGCGCGAAGCCGGTGAGGATCGACCCCATGATGGACCCCATCCCGCCGATCACCACGACGGCGAAGATGATGATGATGAGGTCCGCCCCCATCAGCGGGCTGACCTGGAAGATCGGGGCCGCGAGCACGCCCGAGAAGGCGGCAAGGCCGACCCCGAAAGCATAGGTCAAGGTGATCATGCGCGGCACGTTGATGCCGAAAGCCTGGGTGAGGGCCCGGTTCTCCGTCGCCGCGCGGAGGGTGGCGCCCAGCCGGGTCCGCTCGATGATGAACCAGGTGGCGAGGCACACCAGCAGCGAGACCGCCACCACCCAGCCGCGATAGATCGGCAGCACCATGAAGCCGAGATGGACGCCGCCCTGCAGCAGGGGCGGGATCGTATAAGGCTGGCCTGAGGAGCCGAAATAATAGCGGAAGACGCCCTGGATCATGAGGGCGAGGCCGAAGGTCAGCAGCAATCCATAGAGATGATCCAGGTGATAGAGCCGGCGCAGCAGCGTCCGCTCGATCACCGCGCCGAAGGCCCCGACGATGATGGGCGAGAGTATCAGCGCCGGCCAGTAGCCGAGACCGAAATATTGCAGCAGGAACCAGGCCACGAAGGCGCCCATCATGTAGAGCGCCCCGTGGGCGAAGTTGATGATGTTGAGGAGACCGAAGATGACGGCCAACCCCAAGCTCAGCATGGCGTAGAAGGCGCCGTTGATGAGCCCGATCAGGAGCTGGCCGAAGAAAGCCTGCGGCGGAATGCCGATCAGCTCGAACATCTCCGGTCCCTCAACCCGTCTTAATTCAGCTCTTCGCGAGCGGGCAGCCGCCCTGGTCGAGCGGGCGGAACGCCTCTTCGGCCGGGATCGTCGCGCGGAGCTTGTAGTAGTCCCACGGACCCTTCGATTCTTCCGGCTTCTTCACCTCGAAGAGATACATCGGATGGATGTGCCGCCCATCGACGCGGACCTGGCCCTTGCCGAACAGCCGGTCATCGGTCGGCATCTCCTTCATCTTCGCGACGACCTTCGCGCCGTCGGCGTCGGCGCCCAGCTCCTTCAGCGCCTTGAGGTAGTGCAGCACCGAGGAGTAGACGCCGGCATGAATCATGGTCGGATGGATGCCGCGGTTGCGCTTGGCGAACTCGGCCGCGAATTTCCGCGTCTCGTCGTTGGCGTCCCAATAGAAGGCCTCGGTCAGGATCAGGCCATGCGCCGTCTCCAGCCCGAGCGCGTGGACGTCGGTGAGGAAGACCAGGAGCCCGGCGAGGCTCTGGCCGCCCTGCACGATGCCGAACTCGGCCGCCTGCTTGATCGAGTTGGTGGTGTCGCCGCCGGCGTTGGCCAGACCGATCACCTTGGCGCCCGAGGACTGCGCCTGCAGCAGGAACGAGGAGAAGTCGGCGTTCTGCAGCGGATGCTTCACCGAGCCCAGCACCTTGCCGCCGTTCGCCTCGACGACCGCGCTGGTGTCGCGCTCCAGCGCATGGCCGAAGGCGTAGTCGGCGGTGAGGAAGAACCAGCTGTCGCCGCCGGTCTGCACGACGGCCTTGCCGGTGCCGTTCGCCAGCGCCCAGGTGTCGTAGGTCCAGTGGACGGTGTTGGGCGAGCATTTCGGGCCGGTGAGGTCGGAGGCCGCCGCGCCGGAGACGAGGAACACCTTGTTCTTCTCGCGGGTGACGTCGTTGATCGCCAGCGCCACGCTCGAGGTCGGCACGTCGACGATCACGTCGACGCCGTCGACATCGTACCACTGCCGCGCCACGTTGGAGCCGATGTCCGGCTTGTTCTGATGGTCTGCCGAGACGATCTCGACCTTGGTGCCGTTGACGTTGCCCCCGAACTCCTCCAGCGCCATCTGCGCGGCGATGACCGAGCCCTGCCCCGCCAGGTCGGCATAGAGGCCCGACATGTCGTTGAGGACGCCGATCTTGACGGTGCCGCCGGACATCTCGGCATGCGCCGACCCTGCGGCAATTGCGCAGAGCGCGGCCGCTGCCAGCAATGTCTTCTTCATCGTTCCACCTCCTTGTTCACGCAGTGTCAGACTTGTCAGACGCCCAGATACTCCTGGATCTTGGCGATGTTGGCGGGAAGATCGCGGTTCTGGAACTGGTCGATCACCCGCCCGTGCTCCACGACGTAGTGGCGTTCGGCCACCGTCGAGGCGAAGCGGAAATTCTGCTCGACGAGCAGGATCGTGAAGCCTTCGATCTTGAGCCGTTCGATCGTGCGCCCGATCTGCTGCACGATCACCGGCGCAAGGCCTTCGGTCGGCTCGTCCAGGAGGAGCAGCCGCGCCCCGGTGCGCAGGATGCGGCCGATCGCCAGCATCTGCTGCTCGCCGCCGGAAAGCTTGGTGCCCTGGCTGCGCAGCCTCTCCTTGAGGTTGGGGAAGAGCTCGAAGATCGCCTCCACCGAAAGTCCCCCGGGGCGCACGGCCGGCGGCAGCAGCAGGTTCTCCTCGACGCTGAGCGAGGCGAAGATGCCGCGCTCCTCCGGGCAGAAGGCGAGGCCACGCCGCGCGATCCGGTCGGAGCGCGTCTGGATCATCTCCTCGCCCTCGAAGCGGATGGATCCGCGCCGCCGCGGCACCATGCCCATGATCGCCTTCAGGGTCGTGGTCTTGCCCGCCCCGTTGCGGCCGAGCAGCGTCACCACCTCGCCCGGCGCGATGTGGAAGCTGATGCCGTGCAGGATGTGGGATTCGCCGTACCAGGCATGCAGGTCCTCGACGGCCAGCATCGGCTGGTCGGCAGGCTCGGTTCGGGCGAACGCGGCTTCAGGCATGCGCGGTCCCGAGATAGGCCTGAACCACTTTCGGGTCCCGCGAGACGGTGTCGTAATCGCCCTCCGCCAGCACCTCGCCGCGCGCGAGCACGGTGATCGTGTCCGAGAGGTCGGCCACGACGCTGAGATTGTGCTCGACCATCAGCACCGTGCGGTTTGCGGCGACCCGGCGGATGAGCGCGGAGATGCGCCCGACATCCTCACGACCCATGCCAGCCATCGGCTCGTCCAGCAGCAGCATCTCCGGATCGAGCGCCAAGGTGGTGGCGATCTCCAGCGCCCGCTTGCGCCCGTAGGGAAGCTCGACGGCGGTGGCCGTGGCGAAATCCTGGAGCCCCACGGCCTCCAGCAGCTCCAATGCGCGCTCGTCGTAGCGGCCAAGCACATGATCGGAGCGCCAGAAGTCGAAGGAGGCGCCGCGCTGGCGCTGCAGCGCGATGCGGACATTCTCCAGCACGGTCAGGTGCGGAAAGACGGCGGAGATCTGGAACGAACGGGCCAATCCCATCCGCGCGACGTCCGCCGGCTTCACTTGGGTGATGTCGCGGCCCTTGTAGAGGATCCGCCCACGCGTCGGAATCAGGAACTTGGTGAGCAGGTTGAAGCAGGTCGTCTTGCCCGCCCCGTTCGGGCCGATGAGGGCGTGGATCGTGCCGCGCCGCGTGCGCAACGCGACGTTGTTGACGGCCACGAAGCCGCGAAACTCCTTCGTGAGACCCTCGGTTTCGAGGATCACATCGTCTGCCATTCCCGTGCCGCCTCCAGGGGCCCGTTTGCCCGGGCCCTCAGTTCTCCCAACCTCTTTAACAACGAACGGCTGTCAGCGCCACCCCTTTGCACCCCCCGGGCCGGTTGACCCCTTCCGCCCGGCGGGGGCACCGTTGAAGGGAAATTGATCGGAAGGCGGCGGCGATGGGGATCTATGACGAGGGCCTCGAACCGGGGCCGGCCAACTGGGCGCCCCTCAGCCCGGTGAGCTTCCTGGAGCGGTCGGCGCTGGCCTTTCCCGCCAAGACCGCGGTGATCGACGAGGCCCGGCGGGTCGATTACCGCACCCTGCTGGCCCGCTGCCTGCGCTTTGCCGACGCGCTGCGGCGGCGCGAGATCGGCCGGGGCGACACCGTCTCGGTGATTGCCGCGAACAGTCTGGGGATGCTGGAGGCCCATTACGGGGTGCCCATGGCGGGAGCGGTCCTGAACACCGTCAACGTCCGGCTCGAGCCCGCGACCGTCGCCTACATCCTGGAGCATTCGGAGGCGAAGCTGCTGATGGCCAGCCGCGAGTGCCTGGAGCTGGCCAAGGCGGCGCTCGTCAAGCTGGAGCGGCCGATCCCCGCCATCGCGTTGGACGGCGCCCCGCCCGGCGCGGGCTGGGAGGATTACGAGGCCTTCCTCGCCGAAGGCAGCCCCGAGGGCGCGGTCCAGCTTCCGGCGGACGAGTGGGATGCCGTCTCGCTCTGCTACACCTCGGGCACCACCGGCAGGCCCAAGGGCGTGGTCTATCACCATCGCGGCGCCTATCTGAACGCGCTCGGCAATGCCCTGGGCCTCGGGCTCGGGCCGGGGTCGGTCTATCTTTGGACGCTGCCGATGTTCCACTGCAACGGCTGGACCTTCACCTGGGCCGTGACGGCCGTGGGAGGGACCCATATCTGCCAGCGCGCCGTCGTCCCGGCGCGCATTTTCGAGGCGATCGCCGAGC
>JAREAF010000122.1 GCA_029240475.1 Rhodospirillales bacterium
CAGGCCGCCCGCGCCGCTTTCATGAACGAAGCCTTAAGTATCTGCCCTTAGGCTCCGTCGGCCATGTCCATGACCGAGCTGAAAGCGCCGTGCCGGCGCCGCTACGAACGCATGACCGTGATGTGGTCCGGCACGCTCACGGTCGGCCGCCGCGAAATCGGCTGCGTCATCCGAAACATATCCGCCGGGGGCGCCACCGTTCAGGTCGACTCTCCCGTCGTCGTCTCCAGCGTCGCGGCGGTTCTGGAATCGTCCCGGACCGGAAAGTTCCGCGCGAAGGTGGTCTGGATACGCGGAGATCAGGTGGGACTGCGGTTCCTGGAGAAATCTCAGCATGTGGCGCGCGCCCTTGCCCTGACCATCCCCTAGGGTCGTCCGAAGCTAGGGCATAGAAGGCCGGCCGGTAAGAGGCGCAAGAGCAAAATGGCCAGTGATCGCAGATCGGCCCGCCAGGCAAAGGTCGTCAAGAAGGAGCCGAGCTTTGCCATCGCCTCCTCCGCGATGGAGCAGGCCGAGCCCGATGCGCCCGAGCAGTGGATCGCCATCGACCTGGCCCAGGCGCTGCCCGGAGTTGCGATCACCCAGTCCATGCAGATCATCATCGAGGGCGTCCCCGACGGGGCGCGCTTCTCGACCGGGCGGAACAACGGCGATAAGACCTGGTCGCTGGCCCCGGAGGATCTGGTCGGGCTCGGCTACCTGCCGCCGCCCGGGCGCGGACCGGAGGATCAGAGCTTCTTCGTCCGCCTGCTGACCTACGATCCGGACGGCTATCAGATCGCCTCCACGACCGCCCAGGTCGCGGTGAGCGTGCACGGCGTGACGGCGCGCCGGCCGGTGCGGCTGGATCGCGGCGAGGGAGACGCCGCCGCCATCGATGCCATTCGCGAGATCGAATTCGCGCAGCGTCTGGCCGATGCCGAGCGCGCCTGGGAGGCGGCGGCGGCCGAGCGAATCGAGCAGCTCGAGCAATCCTGGCACGACGCTTCCGAGCAGCGGCTTCGCGCCGCGGAGGAAGAGTGGCGGCAGGCCGAAGCGGACCGCAACCGCGCGCTGAACGACCAGCTGGCCGATTTCGCCCGGCGCCTGCGCGACGCGGAGATGGAGTGGCAACGCGCGGAGTCCGAACGCATCTCCGCCGCGCTGGCGCAAGCGGCCGACTTCACCGCGCAGCGCTTCGCCGCCGCCGAGGAGCAATGGCGCGCCGAGGCCGATCGTCGGGCCGATGAGGCCGAGGGCGCCGCGCAGCAGGCGATCGCGGCCGCCCGCGCCGAATTCGAATCGCAGCTTGAAGCCGAGCTCGAGGCGCGCGCATCGGCACTGGCCGAGGAAGCGAATGCGCAATTTGCCCGCCAGCTCCAACAGGCCGAAGCCGATTTCGAGCAGCGCCTGCAGCAGGAGCGGGCGGCGCTTGCCGAACGGCTGGAGAGCACCCGGCGCGAAAGTGGCGCAGAGGCCGAGGCGCGCATGCGCTCCGAGCTCGAGCGTAGCGAGGCGCGCCACAAGGAGATCGAGGCCGCCCTGAAGCGCCTCAAGGACGAGGCGGAAGCGGCGCGCCTGTCCTATGACCGCGAGCTGGCCGAGCGGCAGCATGCCTGGGACATGGAGCGCACCGCGCTGCTGGCGGCCTCTTCCTCCTCGGACCCGGCGATGGGCGATCGCTTCGCCGCCCTGGAGGAGCGCTGGCGCGCCGAGTCCGACCGGGTGGCCCAGCAAACCGAGGCGCGCGTGCGCCGGGAGGCCGAACAACGCCTGGCCGAGGCGGAGGCCTCGTGGTCGGAGATCGCGCAGCGCCGGATCGCCGAAGCTCAGCGCGAATGGGAAGAGTCCGCGCAGCTGCGGGAGGGGGAACTCAAGACCGCCGAAGCCGAGAGGGCGGAGCGGACGCTTGCGGCCATGCGGGCGCGCATGGCCGAAGTCGAGCGGCTCGCCCACGAAGCCGAGCGGCGCATCGCCGAGCGCGAGCGTCAGCTGTCCGAAGCCGAGGCGAGTCGCCAGCGGCTGGAAGCCGATCTCGCCGCGAGCGAGTCGCGCATCGGGGAGGAGGTGGAGCGGCGGATCGTGGAGGCCCGCTCCGCGTGGCGGGCGGCCGAGGAAGAGCGCCTGTCCGAGGCCAAGCAGGTCTGGGCGGCCGCCGAGGCCAGCCGCATCGCCGAGCTGCAAGCGCGCTGGGACGCCGAGCAGGACGAGCGGCTGCAGACCGCGATCGCGGCCGAGCGCCTCATGCTTGCAGGTTCGGATGTCGCGCAGATGCTCAACCAGGCGCAGGCGCGCTGGCGGGAGGCCGAGCAGGAGCGGCTCGTCGCGGCCGAGGCGCGCTGGAAGATGCAGGAGGATCAGCGGATCGCCGCCGCCGTCGCCGCCGCGCGCGAGGACATGGAGCGGATGGTGGAAGCGCGGCTCCATCGCGAGCTGGCGGTGGATGCGCGGCGCGTGATGGCACGGTCCGGCGGCGGCTTCCCGGCCTTATGGGCGGTGCTGCGCTGGTCGGCGGCGGGCGCCGCAGCGGCGGCCAGCGCCGGCTTCCTCTACATCGCAGCTCCGGAGATTCGGGCTCTCATTCCCGAGCCCCAGCCGATCGCCGCAGAACAGCCCCAGCCCGTGCAGACCGTCGCGGTCCAGCCATCCGCGCCGGCGCTCGTGGTCGCGGCCGAATTCGGCAATTTGCGATCGGAGCCCTCGACCGCTGCGCCGATCGTCGCGCGGCTGGAACGCGGCACCCCGGTGATTGCGACCGAGCGACGCAGCAACTGGGTCAAGGCTTCGGCCGACGGCGTGACGACCGGTTGGATCCACAGCTCGCTGCTGCAAGGCCCTCTTCCGACCGGCGAGTAAGGACCGGCCGCAGGCGCCTGTGCAGGCGTCTTTTCTCCTTGTCGCGTTCCAAAAAATGACTTGGCTTAATCTTTTTCAATTCTTGGATGGTACCTCTATTGCACCTGTTCTTAAGTCTTTGGTATGATGAGACCACAGGTGGGCGCAGAGGACGTTAAATGAACACGCGAGTTAGCACCGTTTCGAGTGCGTAGAGGAAGGGCGCAAAGCGCGTTGTCTCTCCTGGTGACGTTCTCGAGCGTTGGACCGATGCAAGGAGTGACCTGATGGCGCCAGCGGAAGGTCTTTTCACGGAATTCGCCCGCACCTACGAGGCCCGCAAGGAAACAGACCTTTCTCTCTCCGATTACCTCGAAGCCTGCCGCAAAGATCCTATGGTGTACGCCACCGCGGCTGAGCGCTTCATTACCGCCATCGGCGAACCGGTGCTGCTCGACAGCGCCAAGGATGCGCGCCTGGGGCGGATTTTCCAGAACCGCAGTCTCAAGACCTACCCAGTCTTCGCGGATTTCTACGGGATGGAGGAGACGATCGAGCGGATCGTCGGCTTCTTCCGCCATGCCGCACAGGGGCTGGAAGAGCGCAAGCAGATCCTCTACCTGCTGGGTCCGGTGGGCGGCGGCAAATCCTCCCTGGCCGAACGGCTGAAGCAGCTGATGGAGCGGCTGCCGATCTATGTGCTGAAGGCAGGCGACCAGGTAAGTCCCGTCTTCGAATCGCCGCTCGGCCTGTTCGATCCGGACGCCATGGGCCCGACGCTGGAGGACCGCTACGGCATACCGCTGCGAAGGCTGACCGGCCTCGCCTCGCCCTGGGCGATGAAGCGCCTCGACGAGTTCGGCGGCGACCTCTCCAAATTCCGCGTCGCCAAGCTGTTCCCCTCGCGCCTGCGCCAGATCGCCGTCTCCAAGACCGAGCCCGGCGACGAGAACAACCAGGACATCTCCAGTCTGGTCGGCAAGGTCGATATCCGGAAGCTGGAGCACTACGCCCAGAACGATCCCGACGCTTACAGCTTCTCCGGCGGCCTCAACCGCGCCAACCAGGGCATCCTCGAATTCGTCGAGATGTTCAAGGCGCCGATCAAGATGCTGCATCCGCTCCTGACGGCGACGCAGGAGGGGAACTATGTCGGCACCGAGAACATCGGCTCCATCCCCTTCCATGGCATCATCCTGGCGCATTCGAACGAGGCCGAGTGGCTCACCTTCAAGAACAACCGGAACAACGAGGCCTTCATCGACCGAATCAGCGTCATCAAGGTCCCGTACTGCCTGCGAGTCAGCGAGGAGCGCCGGATTTACGACAAGCTGATCCGCGGCTCGGAGCTGGCGGAGGCGCCCTGCGCGCCGGGCACGTTGGACATGCTCGCGCGCTTCTCGGTGCTGACGCGGCTGCGCAAGCACGAGAACTCCTCCATCTATTCGAAGATGCGCGTCTATGACGGCGAGAGCCTCAAAGAGACCGATCCGCAGGCCAAATCGATGCAGGAATACCGGGACACCGCCGGCATCGACGAGGGCATGGACGGCGTCTCCACGCGCTTTGCCTTCAAGGTCCTGTCGCAGACCTTCAACTACGACAGCACCGAGATCGCGGCCGATCCGGTGCACCTGCTCTACATGCTGGAGCAGTCGATCCGCCGCGAGCAGTTCCCGGAAGAGGTCGAGCAGCGCTACTTCGAGTTCCTGAAGGACGAACTCGCGCCACGCTATGCCGAGTTCATCGGCAACGAGATCCAGAAAGCCTATCTGGAGTCGTACCACGACTACGGCCAAAATCTGTTCGATCGCTATGTCGACTATGCCGACGCCTGGATCGAGGACCAGGACTTCAAGGATCCCGACACCGGGCAACTCCTGAACCGCGAGCTTCTGAACCAGGAACTCTCGAAGATCGAAAAGCCCGCGGGAATCGCCAATCCGAAGGACTTCCGCAACGAGGTGGTGAAGTTCGCGCTGCGTGCACGGGCGTCGCACGGCGGCAAGAACCCGTCCTGGACCTCTTACGAAAAGATCCGGGACGTGATCGAGAAGCGGATGTTCAGCCAGGTCGAGGACCTGCTTCCGGTCATCAGCTTCGGCTCCAAGTCGGATTCGGAGACACAGAAGAAGCACACCGAGTTCGTGTTGCGCATGAAGGCCCGCGGCTACACGGAACGCCAGGTCCGGCGGCTCGTTGAGTGGTACATGCGGGTGAAGCAGGCCGGCTAGGAGGCCGGATCACAACGGGATTGGAGGGTCGGACAGTCCCCGTGCACATCATCGATCGCCGTCTCAACCCGAAGGGCAAGAGCATCGGCAACCGCCAGCGCTTCATAAGGCGCGCGAGAGCCGAGATCGCCAAGGTGGTGCAGGAAGCCTCCTCGCGCCGCAATGTCGCGGACATCGCCCAAGGCGACCGCGTCGTCATTCCTTCGCACGGGCTGAAGGAGCCGCTGTTCCGCAAATCGCACGGCGGCGGCACCCGCAGTCACGTGCTGCCCGGCAATAAGGAATTCGTGCCGGGCGACAAGCTGCCCCGCCCGCCCTCCGGCGGCGGGCGCGGCGGGCGCGAGGGCAGCCCCGACGGCGGGGGCGACGACGAATTCCACTTCGTGCTCAGCCGGCAGGAGTTCGTCGACCTGTTCCTGGAGGACCTCGAGCTCCCCGAGCTGGTGAAGAAGCAGGTCAAGCAGTCCGACTCCACCGCCCTCACCCGCGCCGGCTTCAGCGTCTCGGGCTCGCCTTCGAACCTCAACATCGTCCGCACGATGCGCAACAGCCTCTCGCGGCGCATTGCGCTGAAGCGCCCGCGCTCCGACGACATTCGGCGGTTGCGCGAGGAGATCGAGCGGCTCGCCGACGACCCGAGCTCGGTCAGGGCCGCGGAGATCGAGGAGGAGCTGAAGGTCCTGCTCCGCCGCAGCAAGGCGATCCCCTTCATCGACCCGATCGACGTCCGCTACAACCGCTTCGAGGCGGTGCCCAAGCCGGTCACGCAGGCCGTCATGTTCTGCCTCATGGACGTCTCCGGCTCCATGACGGAATCCATGAAGGACCTCGCCAAGCGCTTCTTCATGCTGCTCTACCTCTTCCTCGAGCGGCGCTATCGCCATGTCGAGCTGGTCTTCATCCGGCACACCCACGAGGCCAAGGAGGTCGACGAGCAGACCTTCTTCTATTCGACGGAGACCGGCGGCACGGTGGTGTCCACCGCGCTCGAGCAGATGCGCCAGATCGTGCAGTCGCGCTATTCGCCCGCCGACTGGAACATCTACGCCGCCCAGGCCTCCGACGGCGACAACACGGCCGGGGACAACGAGCGCACGGCGAACCTTCTGGCCCACGCCATCCTGCCGGTCTGCCAGTATTTCGCCTATCTGGAGGTGGGCGAGCATGACGACCGCTTCGGCCGCGAGACGGCGCTGTGGCGCACCTACAAGCTGATCGCCGAGGCCGATGACGCGCTCGCCATGCGGCGGGTGCGCAGCCGCAGCGACATCTATCCCGTGTTCCGCGAGCTCTTCTCGCGCAGCCGCAGCGCGGCGGCTTGACGGCGATGGCCCAGCCGCTTCCCGCCGCCGGCGAGCTGCTCTATTCCGGCGCCGACTGGACGTTCGAATCGATCGACCGCGTCTATGCGGCGATCGACGACATCGCGCGCCGCGAGATGGGGCTGGACCTCTATCCCACCCAGATCGAGGTGATCACCTCCGAGCAGATGCTCGACGCCTACTCCTCGATCGGGATGCCGCTGATGTACCGGCACTGGTCCTTCGGCAAGCGCCTGCTGCAGGACGAGACGCTGTATCGCCGCGGCGCGCGCGGGCTCGCCTACGAGATCGTCATCAATTCCAATCCCTGCATCTGCTACATCATGGAAGAGAACACCATGACGATGCAGACGCTGGTGATCGCGCACGCCGCCTTCGGCCACAACCATTTCTTCAAGAACAACCACCTGTTCCGGCAATGGACGGACGCCTCCGGCATCATCGACTATCTCGCCTTCGCCAAAAGCTTCATCGCCGATTGCGAGGTGCAGCACGGCTCTGCGGCGGTTGAGCGCGTGCTCGATGCGGCGCACGCCCTCATGTGCCAGGGCGTCCACCGCTATCCCAAGGCGCGCGTGCTGGACCTCAAGCGCGAGCGCCAGCGCGATCTCGAGCGGCGCCAGCACGAGGAGGAGACCTACAACGATCTCTGGCGCACCGTGCCCGGCCAGGGCGGCGTTCCGCGCAATCTGGACACCCTGGCCAAGCGCCGGCAGGCGCTGGGCTTGCCGGAAGAGAATCTCCTCTATTTCCTCGAAAAGCGCGCTCCGAAGCTGCAGCCATGGCAGCGCGAGATCCTGCGAATCGTGCGCATGCTGGCGCAATATTTCTATCCGCAGCGCCAGACCAAGATGATGAACGAGGGCGCGGCGACCTACACCCACTACCGCATCATGAACCGGCTCTATGAGCAGGGCCGGATCAGCGACGGCTCCATGCTGGAGTTCCTGCACGCGCACACCTCGGTGGTCTTCCAGCCCGAGTTCGACGACCCGCGCTATTCCGGCGTCAATCCCTCTGCGCTGGGCTTTGCGATGATGGAGGACATCGCCCGCATCGCCGAGGAGCCGAGCGAGGAGGATCGCGAATGGTTCCCCGATTTCGCCGGCCGGGGAGACGCCATGCAGGTGCTGCGGGACGCCTGGTCCAATTATCGCGACGAGAGCTTCGTGCTCCAATATCTCAGCCCGCGCCTCATTCGGCGGATGCGCCTGTTCAAGATCCATGACGACGCCGAGCAGCCGCACCTGCTCGTCGATTCCATCCATGTCGAGCGCGGCTACCGCGCCGTGCGCTCCGGCCTGGCGCGGCAGTACGACGTGGCGCGCCTCGA
>JAREAF010000123.1 GCA_029240475.1 Rhodospirillales bacterium
TCGCCGGCGGTGCTTGTCATTTTTGGGCTGCTTGTGCTGCCCGTGGGCTGGCTGATGGGGCAGTCCTTCTACGATGACGGATTCACCCTCGAGCATTATCGCCGCATTTTCAGCGAGGACATTTATTGGCGCAGCTTCGCGCTGACCTTCCGGATCGCCCTGCTGGTGACGCTGCTCACCCTGCTGCTGGGCTATCCAGTCGCCTACGCGGCGGCCGCGCTCCCCGGGGGGTGGAGCATCCTCATCCTGGCTCTTGTCGTGCTCCCCTTTTGGACGAGCGTGCTGGTTCGAGCCTATGCCTGGCTGGTGCTGCTGCAGCGCACCGGCGTCATCAATCAGACGCTCGCCAAATTCGCGCTCGTCGAGGAGCCGCTCGCGCTCGTTCACAACGAGCTCGGAACCGTGATCGCGACGGTGCACATCCTTTTGCCGTTCATGGTGCTGCCGCTTTATTCGACGATGCAGAAGATCCCGCGCGATCTGATGTTGGCCGCGGCGAGCCTCGGCGGCAGCCCGCTGCATACCTTTCTGCGCGTTTTCCTGCCGCTGTCCCTGCCCGGCGTGCTGGCTGGGCTGACGCTCGTATTCGTGCTCTGCCTCGGATTCTACATCACGCCGGAGCTGCTCGGAGGCGGCAAAACGATCATGATCTCCATGGTCGTCAGCCGGAACGTCGAGCTCTATAATCAATGGGGCGCCGCGAGCGCCGTCGGCGTCGTTTTGCTGGCCTGCGTCTTCGCCATCTTCTTCGTCGTCGGGCGCGTGATCTCACTCGATCGCATGCTGGGGCCGAAATGAGCCGGTTGACGCCCAGCCGGATCGCCTTCGGCCTCTTTGTCGGCCTGGTCCTGCTCTACCTCATCCTGCCCTTGCTGATCATCGTGCCGATGTCGTTCTCCGGCACACGCTTCCTCAGCTTCCCGCCTCCGTCACTCTCGCTGCGCTGGTACGAAGAGTATTTCGGCAGCCGCGCCTGGATGCAGGCGACGCAGGTGAGCCTTGGGGTCGCCTTCCTGACCGTCGTGATCGCGACGCCGCTGGGCGTCGCGGCCGCTTATGCGATCAATAATTCAACCTTGCGCCTTATGCGCGTCGTCCATCTCGTGCTGATGCTGCCACTTATCGTGCCGATCATCATCATCGCGATCGGGGTCTATTTTATCTATGCCAGGGTCGGGTTGACCGCGACCATTCCGGGGCTGGTGCTGGCCAACGTCATGCTTGGCCTGCCTTATGTGATAACCTCGGTTGTCGCGGGCCTGCAGAGCTTCGACCCGACACAGGAAATGGTGGCGCGCAGCCTCGGCATGAACCGGCTCCGGAGCTTCATGGCGGTGACTCTGCCGCAGATCAAGGCCAGCGTGTTCGCCGGAGCTATCTTCGCCTTCATCTCCGCAGTCGATGAGACGATCGTCGCCTTATTCATTTCGGGCGGACAGTACCAAACGCTGACGAAGCGGATGTTCACCGCGCTGCGGGACGAGATCGACCCGACGATCGCGGCGATCAGTACCCTCTTGACCGCGGCCTCGTTCGTCCTGGTGCTGCTCGCGACCAGCGGGCAGGCGAAGAAGACGCTCGGCGCCTCCTGAGCGGGCGTCCCCGCGCGCAGTCAGTCTGCCAGCATGCGCTTCTTGTCCGCCGCTGCCGGTTGGTCGTTCGGCTTTCGCTGCACCGGGGGCATCTGCGGAAAGGCCCGCCTGATGGCTGTGAAGGCTTCCCACAGGTTCGGCTTTGTGCCGTCCAGGGCAAGCTCCCGAACGGCCTCGAAGAGCTTGGTCTTGGCAAAAAACCGCCAATGGACCGGCAGCGCCGTCATGATCATCGTAAAGTCGTCGTAGCGGGCCGGCGTCCACACGGTTTCGAACGCCTGGCGCTCAGGACCAAAATCGAAGCTGGCCGGCTTGTTGTGGCGTCGCTTTTCGGCACGGCGCCTAGCGGTTTCCTCTCCGTCGACGGCGCCCTCCCGGATAGCGACGCCGTATTGCGAGAGGGCGGCCCGGAGCGAAACGTAACCGCGTTCCACGTCGCGGAGCACGAGCTCGGGCTCGCGGTCCAGCGGCGATCCGCGCCCTCCACCGCCCGGCGAATGAATGTGAATGACGTCCCCGGGATCCGCTACCGCGACATCGGTGTTACCCAGGATCTTCTCGCTCGCGCTGCCCGGATTTAAGATGAAGTTCGACGGCTCGGCGGCGCTGCCGCCGAGGATGCCCCATGGCCGGAACCGGCAGCGATCCCGGTTGCGCACCGTGATGCGGGTGTTCGGGGCGAAGACGCGGAACTCGAGCGTCGTGGCAAGCCCGCCGCGCCAGCGTCCGGCGCCGCCCGAGTCCGGCAAGAGGCCGTAACGGAGGAACTGGACCGGCACCTCCGCTTCGTTGATCTCGATCGGAGTGTTCTTCAGATAGGCACTATCAGCGCCGGAACCGTTAGGGCCGTCCCGATGCGGCATGCCGCCCCCACCGCCGACGACCGGATTGATCGCCGCGATAACGGTGCGCTGCGTGCGCTCGTCGGTTGTCATGACATTGACGATCGAGCTGGCGCCGGCCGGCGCCGCCGGCATCCGCTCCGGGATCGCCTGTGCGAAGGCGCCGAAGATCAGGCTGCGCAGCCGCGCGCAGGTCAGGCTGCGCATGCCGACCGCTGCGGGGAAGACAGGGTTCAGCACCGTCCCCTCCGGCACTATGCAGGTGAAGGGGCGGGTGAGCCCTGCGTTCAGGACGAGGTGCGGGTTGAGGGTGTAAAGGACGTAGTAGACGCCGACGAGCAGCAAGGTATGGCGTGGATCGTTCCCCGTCGGCACGTTCAACGACGAGGTGAGCTGCGGATCGGTGCCGGTGAAGTCGAGCTCCGCTTCGTCGCCCGTGATCCGGAGCGTCAGCGCCAGCCGGCAGGGATTGCCGTCCACCGAGTCCTCGTCAGCGTAGTCGGCGAAGAAGTACTCGCCGTTCGGGATTGAGCGCAGCATATCGCGTGCCTGATGCTCGGCGTAGTCGAGAAGGCCGGCAAGGCCCGCCCGGAAGCCATCGACGCCGAACTTCCGCAACATCGCCTGAACCTTGCGCTCGCCCGTGTTGAGCGCGCCGACGAGCGCCTTAAGGTCGCCGAGGTTCTGCTGCGGCTTGCGGACGTTCAGAAGCATGATCCGCAGGATTGTCTCATCGAGCTTCCCCGCTTGGTAGAGCTTCATCGGCGGAAAGCGGATGCCCTCCTGGTGGATCTCCGTCAACGCGCGGGAAAGGCTCGCCGGCACCGCACCGCCCATGTCGGTGTTGTGGATGTGGCCGCCGGCGAAGCAGACGATCTCGCCTTCATGGAAGATCGGTTTCCACAGGTGGAGGTCGGGCGCGTGGGTGGCGAGGTAGCCACTGTAGGGGTCGTTCGTGAAGCCGATGTCGCCTGGCGCATAGTCTGGAATGAGCGAGATCGCGCGGCCGAAATTGATGCCGGGGTACCAGGTGGCGCCGAGATCCATCGGCACCGCGACCGTCATGCCGCCGGCGTCGGTCAGCATGACCGTGAAGTCCTGGGTCTCCTTAACGAAGGTCGAGTGCGCCGTCCGGTAGAGCGTGTAGGCCATGTTCTCCGCGGCGGCGCGGCAATGGTTGGCGAGAATCTGCAGGGCGACCTTATCGACCATGGGAGGGCTCACGTGCTCGAGGCGAGGTTCAGATTCAGGTAGGCGTCTATCGCGGCGTCGAACCCCGCCGGGATGCACACGGTGGTGTCCTCCTGGACGACGATCGCCGGCCCGCTGATGCGATGGGCGTGCGCAAGCCCGGATCGAGCGTATAGCGGCACGCGACGAAGCACGCCGTCGAGCCAGACATCCACCTCTCTCGCGGGTACGGCCTCGCCCGCGGCAAGCGGCGCCGGCGTCAGCGCCGGGCGGGCGGTCATGCCCGTGATGACGAGGCGCAGATTGACGATCTGGATCCCGGCCGCCTCGTCGTTGAAGTCGTAGATGGCGAGATGCTCGCGATGGAACGCCGCCTTGATGGCCGCGACATCGCCCGCGCCGACCCAGGCCTCCTCGATCGGCACCTCGATCTCGAAGGATTGGCCGTCGTAGCGCATGTCGGCGGACAGGGCTGCACGGGCCGGCCCTAGGAAGCCGTGCTCGTCGCGAAGCCATCGCTCGCCGTCTTCCCTGAGCGCCGCGAAAGTGTCGCGGATGAGCGGGGCCGACCGTGTTTCGGCCGGCACGAAGACGGTGCGGATGAAGTCGCTCTTCATGTCGGCGATGAGGCCGCCGAGCGCGCTAACTACACCCGGCCGCTGCGGGACTATCACCTTTCCGATGCCGAGCTCGCGGGCAAGGAAGCAGCCGAGCATCGGCCCTGCGCCGCCGAACGGCATGAGCGTGAAATCGCGCGGGTCCACGCCGTAGCGCGCGATCAGCTTGTTGACCTCGACGAACATGCTCGAGATCGCAACCTCGACAATCGCTTCCGCGGTTTCCTGCAAGCCGAGGCCGAGCTTCGCGGCCACCTCGCCGACGGCGCGCTCGGCGAGGCCGCGGTCGATGGCGATGGCGTCGTAGGCGAGCGGCGCGTTCCCCAAGAGGCCGCAGACCGCCATCGCGTCGGTGATGGTGGCGCGGCCCCCGCCGCGTCCGTAGCAGGCCGGGCCCGGGCTCGAACCCGCGCTCTCCGGCCCGACCTTGAGCACCCCGAACCCGTCGACCCAGGCGATCGAGCCGCCGCCGCTGCCGATCGAGGTGACGGAGACGCTCGGCACGAACAACGGGAAATCCCCGACAGTCTCTCCCGTGCCGAATTGCGGCCGCCCGTCGATGATGAGAGCGAGGTCGGCGCTCGTCCCGCCGATGTCGAGCGTGAGGACGTTGTCGACCGCCGCTTGCCTTGCGAGAAAGGCGGCGCCCATCACGCCGGAAGCCGTGCCCGAGAGCAGCATGCTGACGCATGCGGTCTTGCCGGCCTCGAGGTTCATGAGGCCGCCGTTCGACTTCGTCAGCATCGGATCGCCGGAAACGCCGCGGCGCTTGAGCGCGGTCTCAAGCGAGGTGAGATAGGCGGATACGCGGGGATGCACGTAGCCGTTCAGAATGGCGGTGGTGGTGCGCTCGTATTCGCGGATGACCGGCCAGACCTCGCTTGACGAGAACACGAAGAGCTCGGGGGCGAGCCGCCGCGCCATTTCTCGCGCCTGCCGCTCATGCAGCGGATTGCGGTAGGCATGCAGGAACGAGATGATGATGCCTTCGACGCCCTTTCCGCGGGCCAGCGCGACCGCGTCCGCGAGCACCTCCTCGTCGAGGGGGTAATGGTCGCTTCCGTCCGCCAGGATCCGCCCGGGGATGCCAAAGATCAGGTCGCGCGGGACGAGCTGCTCCGGCCGCGTGCAGAAAAGCGAGTACATGTCGGGCATGCGCAGCCGAGCGAGCTCGATGACGTCCTCGAAGCCCGCTGTCGTGAACAGGGCCAGGCGCGCGCCCTTGCGCTGGATGATGGTGTTGACGCCGACCGTGGTGCCGTGGACGAAGGCGGCCACCTTCGCGGCCTCGACGCCGTGACGATCGGCGAGCAGGCCGAGCCCGTCTATCAGCTCGCGGCCGGGTTCGTCCGGGGTGGTGAGCACCTTTAGCGACTCGAGCCGGTTCGTATCCGTCTCGAGCACGCAGAAATCGATGAAGGTACCCCCGATATCGACGCCGACCCGCCACGCCATGAACCGATCCGCTCCGCTCCGGCGGAATCTCGGAGAGGAGCGCCGGTTCGTCCAAGACCAATTTCGGCCTATTCCATAAGCATGACTTATGCCTAGGGATCAGGCGGGGAGGAGACGGCTTGGGCCGGTCGGATCGCGGGCCTCCTCCGCCGCGGCGCCCCGCAGCGCGTCGCGCAGGAACTCGTGATTGCGCGAGAGCGGCCGCCGCGTGCTCGTGAGTAGGCAAAGTGGCAGGGAGGTCGGCGGATGCAACGGCCTGACGACGAGGCCCGGAAAGCTCTCCCACGGCAGCAGCCCGTCGACGAGCGCGATCCCGAGCCCCTGCTTGACGAAGGAAAGGGCGATGACCGAGACGTCGATCTCGATGTCGGGCTTCAGCTCGCCGCCCACGCTCGCCACAGTGCGCGCGAGCAGTAGACCGGGCCGCGAATCGCCGCGGTACGAGATGATCGTCTCGGTCCCGAGGTCCGCGAACGCGATCGCACCGCGCCCTGCAAGCGGATGCTCCGCCGGCATCACGCAGACGATCTCGGTCCGGCCGATCACCTCGGTGTCGATCGTCGGTGTGGGATGGTCGTTCATGGCGATCCCGATCCCGACCTGGCTGCGGTCGAGCATCGTCACGATCACCTCTGACGGGACTAGATAGGAGAGAATGCGCACCCCCGGATGGGCGTTACGGAAGCTCTTGAGGGCCTGCGGCACAATCGACAAGGCCGGGGGCGCCGACGCCGCAAGGCGGACCACCCCGGCTTGGCCGTGCCGCAGCTCCCTCGCGAGTCGCCGCAGATCCTCGAGCTCCTCGAAGACGCGGTCGGCCTCCGGGAACAGCTCTTGCGCCTCCGCGGTCGGAACCAGGCGGCCTTTCACCCGGCGGAAGAGGCTGAAGCCGAGGTCGTCCTCGGTGTGAAGCAGGATCTGGCTGAGCGCCGGCTGCGAGACGTTGAGCGCGCGGGCGGCGCCGCTCAGCGTACCGCAACGCATGATGGCCCGGAAAACCTCGAGCTGCCTCGCTTTCATCCGCCATCCTATAACGCCGGCTTATGTTATCGGCATGAATTGCGATTGGACAGGCTTTGCATCGGGCGGAGACTTGCCATGTTCGTCCCTGGACCGCGCCGCAGCAAAGGAGACCATCCCTGTCCATCGTCTACAAGGGCGACCTCGAACGCGGGCGCGAATGGGAGCGCTTCTTCGCCGTGCACGCGCCGGAGCTGCAATTCCGGCTGTGGCCGGATTTCGGCCGGGCGGAGGAGGTGTCCTACTTCGTGACCTGGCAGCCGCCCGATGACGTCTCGGCCGTGTTCCCAAATCTGCAAGTGCTGTTCTCGTCCGGCGCTGGGGTCGATCAGTTCGACCTGAACCGCGTCCCGAGCCATGTGCGGATCGTGCGCATGATCGAGCCGGGCATCATCGACGGGATGGTGGAGTACGCCACGCTCGCCACGCTCCTCCACCACAGGAACTTCATCGATTACGCCGAGCGGCAACGCCGGCGCGAATGGTCGGGGATGCGCGTGCTCCCCGCGTCGAGCCGCCATGTGGGCGTGATGGGGCTCGGCATGCTTGGCTGCGCCGTCCTCGAGAGGCTCCGGACATTCGGCTTCGCGCTAAGCGGGTGGAACCGCTCGCCGCGCGCGATCGAGGGCGTGGCCTGCTTCGCCGGCGAGGAACGCTTCGCCGAGTTCCTCGGCGGCTGCGACATCCTCCTCTGCCTTCTCCCGCTGACGGAGAAAACGAGGGGCATCCTCTGCGGCGAAACCTTCGCACGGCTCAAGCGCGGGGCTGCCCTCGTCAACATCGGAAGAGGCGGCCATCTCGTCGAGGCGGATCTGCTCGAGGCGCTCGCCAGCGGCCAGCTCTCGGCCGCGGTCCTCGACGTTGCGGCGACGGAGCCGTTGCCGGCCGACCATCCGTTCTGGGGCCACCCGCGCATCGTCGTCACGCCGCATATCGCCAGCATGACCCAGCCGC
>JAREAF010000124.1 GCA_029240475.1 Rhodospirillales bacterium
GAGCCGTCGGCGAATTATCGCGTGCAGGCGCTGGGCGGGGAGCTTGCGGCATTCGGCGAGACCGCCGCGCTCGACAGCGAGGGCTCCCATCTGTTCTGGAGCGAGCTGCGCGACCTCGCCGTCTTCCGGAACGACCCCACGCGCCCGCTCTGGCGCGTCTCGGTTGCCCCCACGGAGGGGCCGAAGCTCATCGCAGCCCTTTCAAACCGGCTCACCTTCGACCATCTCTACGACTGGGGCGGCGGGCTCGTCTGGCTGGCGCTTGCGCCGGACGCCGACCCGGCCGCCGAGATCGTTCGAGCGGCGCTGCCCTCGGGCCATGCGACGCTCATCCGCGCCGATGCGAGCGCGCGCGCACAAACCGCCGTCTTTCAGCCGCAGCCAGCCGCTTTGGCCGAGCTGACGCGGCGCATCAAGGAGAGCTTCGACCCCTTGCATCTGCTCAATCCCGGTCGGATGCAGGCGGGGCTCTGAGGAACATGCAGACGAACTTCACAGAGGCGCAGCTGGCCGATCCCGATCTCCGCGAGGCGGACAAGATCCTGCGCGCCTGCGTTCATTGCGGCTTCTGCACCGCGACCTGCCCGACCTATGTGCTGCTGGGCGACGAGCTCGACAGCCCGCGCGGGCGCATCTACCTGATGAAGGAGATGCTGGAAGGCGGCGCCAAGCCGACGCCGCAGATCGTGAAGCATATCGACCGCTGCCTCTCCTGCCTCGCCTGCATGACCACATGCCCATCCGGCGTCCATTACATGCACCTGGTCGATCAGGGCCGCGCGCATATCGAGCGGCATTACCGCCGCCCCTTCCCCGACCGCGCGCTGCGCTGGACCTTGGCGCAGGTGATGCCGCGCCAGTGGCTGTTCCGGCTCTCGCTGATCGGCGCGGCGCTGATGAAGCCGGTCGCGCCGCTGCTGCCGCAGCGCTGGCGGGCGATGATCCGAATGGCGCCCTTGGATGCGCCGACCCCCTCGCCGGTGGACCGGCCGCAGACCTTCCCCGCGCAAGGGCAGCGTCGCATGCGCCTGGCGCTGCTGAGCGGCTGCGTGCAGCCGGTGCTGGATCCCGAGATCAACGAAGCGACCATCCGGCTCCTGACGCGTCATGGCGCCGAGGTCGTGGTGCCGAAGGGGCTCGGCTGCTGCGGCGCGCTCACGCACCATCTTGGCCGCGACGAGGAGGGCCGCGCCTATGCCCGGCGCGCGATCGAGGCGGTAATTGCCGAGGATGCGCGCGAACCGTTGGATGCGCTGGTCATCAACGCGTCGGGCTGCGGCACGGTGATCAAGGACTATGGCTACAGCTTCCGGGAGGATGCCGAGCTCGCCTCGAAGGCGGCGCGCGTGTCCGCGCTCGCCAAGGATGTGAGCGAGGTGATGGCAGCCCTCGGCCTTGCGGGCGCGGCGGCTCCCATGCCGCTGACGGTCGCCTATCACGCCGCCTGCTCGCTCCAGCACGGCCAGCGCGTGCTGGGCGAGCCAAAGGCGCTGCTGAAGGCCGCGGGGTTCACGGTCCGCGAGGTGCCGGAAGGCCATCTCTGTTGCGGCTCGGCGGGGACCTACAATCTTTTGCAGCCGGAGATCGCCGAGCGCCTCAAGCAGCGCAAGCTCGACAACATTGCGCGCGTGAAGCCCGACGTGATCGCCACCGGCAATATCGGCTGCATTCGGCAGCTCGCGACTCCCGCCGCCGCGCCGATCCTGCACACAGTTGAGCTGCTCGACTGGGCGACCGGCGGGCCGGTGCCCGCGGCGCTGGCGCGGCGCGGCATAGGGATGAACGCAAGACCGGCGGCCGCGGCCGAGTGATTGTCGTCCGGCCCTTGTTCACCGCTTGGCGGAGACCTACCCTCATTTCCATGCGGCGTCTCCTCATCACGGCCCTGCTGCTCGGCGCGCTTGCCGCCTCCGCCGAGGCCGATCAGCGCGACCCGCGCCTCCCGGCGTTGTTCGACCAGCTGAAAGCGGCCGAGACGCTCGAGGCCGCGCAGCCCATCGAAGCGGAGATCTGGACGATCTGGACCCAATCGGAGAATGACGACGTCAACCTGCTGATGGGGATCGGCGTCAACGCGATGGCGCGCGAGGATTACGCCACGGCGCTTGAGCTCTTCGACAAGATGGTCGAGGTCGCGCCAGACTTCGCCGAGGGCTGGAACAAGCGCGCGACGGTGCTCTACCTCATGGGCGAGATCGACCGCAGCCGCGCCGACGTCGAGAAGGTGCTGGAGCTCGAGCCCCGGCACTTCGGCGCGCTGTCGGGCCTTGGCCTCCTCTACATGGCCGAGGGGGAGGCGGAGAAGGCGCTGGAGGCCTTCCGCCGCGCGCTCGCGGTCAACCCGACCATGCCCGGCCCCCAGCAGTGGGTCGAGGAGCTGAAGGAGCGCGTCGAGGGCCAGCCGATCTGAGGCGATCCGCTCCTCATATCCGCGCATGACAGGACCGCAAGCTCCGGGTGGAGACGGGCCGGGGTCTCGTGGCTATGATCCCGCCGCCATGAACAAGCCCGTCTCCCCGTCCGCCCCGATGAGCAGCGACGCCGCGCCGATCTCGCCCGCATCCCCCTCAGCTTCGGCGCCCGCCAAGCGCAGCGGCGCCGGCGCGCTCTATGCCTTCTGCGCCTTCCTCGCCTGGGGCTTCAACCCCGTCTATTTCAAGGCCGTCGAGGACGTGCCCGTGGTCGAGGTCGTGGCGCACCGGATCGTCTGGGCGGTGCTGCTGCTGGCGATGGTCGTCAGCGTCGGCCGGCAATGGCCAGCGATCGCCCGCGCGCTCGCCAGCCGCCGGGCGATGGGGGCGCTGGCGATCAGCACCGTGCTGCTCTCCTCCAATTGGGGCCTCTATGTCTGGGCCGTGGCCAACGAGCGCATCCTCGAGACCTCGATCGGCTATTTCATCAACCCGCTGGTGAGCGTGCTGCTCGGGGTCGCCTTCCTCGGCGAGCGGCTCAACCGCGTGCAGATGGTCGCCGTCGCGCTGGCCGTGGCGGGGGTCGCCTATCTAACCTGGAGCTATGGCCAGGCACCCTGGATCGCGCTTTATCTCGCCGGTTCCTTCGGCCTCTACGGCCTGGTGCGCAAGACCGCGCCGGTCGATGCCTTGGGCGGGCTCTTCATCGAGACCCTGATCGTGCTGCCCCTGGCGCTCGGCTATCTGATCTGGCTGCAGACGACGGGCGATGCCGCGTTCCGCAGCGCCGGGATCGGCTTCGACCTGCTGCTGATCCTCTCGGGGCCGGTGACCGCTCTGCCGCTGCTCTGGTTCTCCGCCGCGGCCCGAAGGCTCAATCTCTCCACGGTCGGATTCTTCCAATACATCGCGCCGAGCACGCAGTTCCTGCTCGCCATCTTCGTCTATGGCGAGCCCTTCACGCCCGCGCACGCCGTGACCTTCCCGCTGATCTGGACGGCGTTGGCGATCTTCACCGCCGATGCGGTGCGCCGGCAGCGGCGCACCGCGCGGGCCTAGGGCGCTACTTGGCCGTCTGCCACAGCCCCATCATCCGCCCTTCAGGATCGGTGAAGAGCGCAAAACGCCCCATGCCCGGCACCTCCTGCGCCTCGACATGGATCTTGCCGCCGGCGGCTCGGATGCGCTCGCGATAGGAGTCCAGATTCTCCACATCGATGTAGAGGGTCAGATTGCCGGGCCAGGGCTCCGGCCGGTCCGGCTTGACGATGCCGCCATTGATGCCCGCCTCGGCGCCGGTCTCCACGATGCGGTAGTTCAGCTCCGGCATGTGCGTGACCTTCCAGCCGAAGATCTTCTCGTAGAAGCCCGCGACCTTGGCGGGATCCTTCGACATCAGCTCCCAATGCACGACAGGTCTGCCCATAATCTCCTCCTTCCCTTCAGCTCAGCCCTCTTTGGGCGGCAGCGGGTGCGCGAAGCTCCAGCTATGGCCGTAGGGATCGAGGACCATCGCGTAGCGTGCGCCCCAGAAGGCGTCCATCGGCGGCATGACCACCGTTGCCCCTGCGGCGACCGCGCGGTCCACCGCCGCATCGCAATTGGGGACCTCCAGATGCATGGTGACGGTCGTGCCGCCGAGATCCTTCGGCGCCGAGCGCTGGCCCCCGGCATATTCGGGGAAGTCGTCGCGCACGAAGATCCTGGCGCCGTTCACCTCGATCTCGGAATGCATGAGGCGCCGACCATCCTCGGCCGGCATGCGCATGGCCTCCTTGGCGCCGAGCGCCTTCTTGTAATAGTCGAGCGCCGCCGCCGCGTCGTGGACGACGAGATGCGGAATCACTCCTTGGGGCCGGTCAGCCATGTCTGTCCTCCCTCGGGTTCTGGGTTGTTGGGCTCAGGCTGAGGGAAGCGCGGGAACGCCGGCAACCAAGAAAATCTTGGGGTTCGCCCGAGATTTCCTCGGCCGCCTTCCCGCCCCCTCACTTCCTGTCGGACGCCAGCAGCTCGGCGAGCCGATCGTAGGCGACGCCCCAGCCGTCGATCATCCCGGTCTTGAGCGCGCCCTCGCGCGCCTGCTTCGAGGAATAGCGCACCGTGACGGTGACGGTCGTGCGGCCATCCTGCTCGTCGAAGCGCGTGGTCAGCAGAGTCTCGCCGCCGGTCCAGTCCTGGTCGAACAGCTCGGTATGGACGATGCGCTCGGGCGCGGCGATCTCCTTGAACACACCGCCCATGCCCATGTCGCCCTGCTCCTTGTGGCGCCAGACATAGCGGTACTTGCCGCCGACCCGGAAATCGATCTGGCACTCGACCAGCGGCCAGTCCTCGGGGCCGTAGAGCCATTGCTTCACCAGCTCGGGCCGCGTCATGGCATCGAAGACGCGCCGGCGCGGCGCATCGAAGCTGCGCTCGACCTTGAGCTCGGTGTCAGAGGGATAGGAGACCCGCAACGGCACCTTGGGCGTCATGGCATGATCCTCCCGCGCGGCATCGGCTTGGGCGCAACAGCCCGCTCCTGGATCAACGCCCTCATAGCGGTCGTGATGCCGGACCCAATGCATGAACGGTCCGTCGCTGCGCCCGGCCGGCTCTTCCCAGTCCTCCTGGCGCCCGAGCGCCGTCAGGTCGAGCCAATTATAGGTGCCGAGCAGGATCTCCGCGCCGCGGGCGTAGGCCGAGTAGGTATGGAACACCGCGTCGCCCTCGCGCAGAAAGACGCTGACGCCGTGCGACTCCCCGTCGGTGAAGAAATCCTCCCCGCGGGCCAGCAGCTCGGCCTTGCTGCGGTAATTGTATTCAACCGGCGCGACCCTCTCGTCCATCGTCACGTGGAAATCGTAGTTGAAGTCGCTGCCGTAGGACGAGACCCAAGGCACCGTCCAGCCCATGCGGGCCTTGAAGGGCTGGATCTTCTCCAAGGGCGCCCGCGAGACCATCGCGAGCGTCGTGTTGCGCGCATGCAGATGCGACAGGTGGCCGATATTGTCGGCCAGCCAGGAGCAGGAGGGGCAGCCCTGCTCCCACTCCGGGTCGAACATGAAGTGATAGACGATGAGCTGCCGCCGCCCTTGGAACAGATCGATGAGGCGCGCGGGGCCGGACGGAGTCTGGAACCGATAGTCCTTCTCGATCCGCACCATCGGCAGCCGCCGCCGTTCCGCGTTCACGGCGTCGCGCTGGCGCGTCAACTCCTTCTCGCGCGCGAGCAGCGCCTTGCGCGCGGCGAGCCATTCCTCGCGGGTGGCGATGTTCGGGCGGTTCAGGTTGGCTGTGGTCATGACGGGTCTCCTTCGAGCCGGTTTGGGGCGTCAGGGAAGAGGTCGGTCGCGGCCTTGTAGCTGCCGTCCATGTAGAACGGCACCGAGGCATGCTCGTGGACGATCTTCCACGCGCCGCCGATCTTGCGGCAGCACAGCGTCATCCGGATCCAGACCTCGGTCGTCGTGCCGTCGGTGCGCGCTCCGCTGATCCGGTTGAGGCTGCGGCAGAAGGCGAGATTCTCGTCGGCGGTGACGCTGAGGTCGCGAAGCTCATATCCGACCGCGCCTTGGAAGGTGGGGAACCAGGCCTTGAGACTGTCCCGCAACGACTGCGCCCCGACATACTTCAGAGGCGGCGCCAGATCGAAGCTGACGATCTCGCGCGCGTAGTGCGAGAGCGTTCCTTCGACATCCTTGGCGCGCATCGCGTCGGCCCAGCTGTCGATCAATCTGCGGACCTGGGCTTCGTCATCCGAGGCTGATGCAGCTGCGCTCATGGATCGTCTCCTCTTGTCCTGTTGTCCCAAGGACGCGCGAGCCGCCGGACTGCCGACAGGGGCGCAAAAAATCCGCTCGCTAGGCGGAGGCCTGCCCGCGCGCCGGGGGGCAGTCCTTCATCAGGCGATCGAGATGCATGCGGATATGGGCGGCCTCGGCCGCGGTGTTCGCCAGCGCGATGGCGCGGTCGAAGGCGGCGCGCGCCTCCTCGGCGCGGCCGAGCTGGGCCAGGAACGCGCCCTTGACCCCGAAGAAATTGAAGTAGCCGGAGAGCTGGTCCGCCAGCGGCTCGATCAGGGCCAGCGCCGCTTCCGGTCCGCGCAGCTTGGAAACGGCGACGGCGCGGTTCAACGTCACCACAGGCGAGGGCTGCAGCCGCTCCAGCGTCCCATAGAGCAGCTCTATCTGCTGCCAATCCGTGTCCTCGGGCCGGCCGGCGCGTGCGTGCAGCGCCGCGATGGCGGCTTGGACCTGGTAGGGCCCCGGGCGGCGATGCCGCAGCGCCTTGTCGACCAGCGCCAACCCTTCCACGATCAGCTTGTGGTCCCACTGGGCGCGGTCCTGGTCGTCGAGGAGCACGATCGCACCCTCGGCATCGAGCCGCGCCCGCGCGCGGGAATGCTGCAGTAGCATCAGCGCCGTCAGGCCCATGATCTCCGGCTCGGTCTTGTAGAGGCGCAGCAGCAGCCGGGCGAGCCGGATCGCCTCCTCGCAGAGCGGCGCGCGCAAGGGCGCCTCGCCGCCGGTCGCCGAATAGCCCTCGTTGAAGAGCAGGTAGATCATGGCCATGACGGCGGCGAGCCGCTCGGAGCGCTCGACCGGCCCCGGCGTCTCGAATGGAATCTCGGCCCTGGCAATGCGCGCCTTGGCCCGGGTGATGCGCTGCTCCATCGCGCTCTCGCCGACCAGGAAGGCGCGCGCGATCTGCTTGACGGAAAGACCGCAGACGATGCGGAGCGCGAGCGCGATCTGCTGCGTGGAAGGCAGCTCGGGATGGCCGCAGATGAAGAGCAGGCGCAAGACGTCGTCGCGATAGTCGCCCTCGTCCAGCTTCTGAGCGATGCCCGTCTCCGCATCTTCCAGGTCCGAGATGACCTCGTCGGCCGGCAGCGCTTGGGTCTTGCCGCGCCGGCGCACCTCGTCGATGGCCGCGTTGCGGCCGACGAAGATGAGCCAGGCGGCGACGTCGCGCGGCGGCCCCTTCTCCGGCCAGGTCCTGAGCGCGCGCAGGCACGCCTCCTGAAACGCCTCCTCGGCGAGGTCCAGATCGCGGAAATGACGCATCAGCGCGGCCACGGCCTGGGGACGGGCCGAGCGAAGCGCCGCGTCCATCCAGGCCGGATCGCTCACTTGAGCGAGCCCGGCATGAACAGCCCCACGGGGCGGATCTCGTAGGACCCCGCCGAGCTGCTGGCGCGCGCGAGGTCCTTGGCGGTTCCGATCGCCTCCTTCAGCGTCTCGCAGTCCACGAGATAGAAGCCGAGGAGCTGCTCCTTGGTCTCGGCGAAGGGACCGTCGATCACCAAGGCCTCGGCGCCTTTGCGCACCGT
>JAREAF010000125.1 GCA_029240475.1 Rhodospirillales bacterium
CGGAGCGGCCTCGAGCCTTTGCCCGACGAGGACGAGGTCGCCGCGCCGTTCCACACTCCAGCGGGCGAGAGGATCGAAAGCCGGCGCCGCGAGCGCCTCGCCGCTGCCCAGGCTGAAGCACGCGTGATGCCAGGGACAGCGGACGGTGTCGCCGACCACGATCCCGTCGGCTAGAGGCGCGCCATAGTGAGTACACTTGGCGCCGACCGCGAACAGGTTGTCGCCTTTGCGAACGAGGAGGACCGGCTGATCGCCGACATGGCCCTCGAGGAGGTCTCCGTCTCTGAGACTTGCGAAGGGAACGCCCCGGGCAAGGTCTGGCCCCTTTAGGCCCTCTGCATGCGATCCCATCGGCGCTCTCCGTGTTGATCCGTACAGGCGACTTGGATGCGGTGGTGGTCAGGAGGTTCCCGGGGCGACCTGCGCGGGGACGGATCCCAGCGGCGCTGCCGAATTTGCAGCGCGCTCTCCGTAGCCCGTGCCGACGGCACCGTCCGGGCTTACGGGCGGGCGTCGAAATCTCGAAACCGAAGCAGCGGTTCGTCCTGGAGAAAGAACTTTTTCGACGTGCGCTCTCACGTGTCCAAGATGGTCGCCTGTGTCACCCGGGGTCCAAGGGCCTGCGGGCGGCGGGTTGCGCGGGCGGCGTCGATGTCGATCACCTCGGCCGAACGAAGACTCCGATTCGTTGCGACAGGCGAAGATCGCAGCCTATGCATCATCGACCTCCATCAACGCCTCTCGACGGTCTTTAGACCTTCGTCTCGCGCGCCCGGCGGATGCTTCAGCTCACCATCAGCTTGAGAGATATTGCGAACAAGCGAATTTGTTTGCCGGATCTCTGCAAAATTATTGCAGCGTCGAGAACGACGGATTCCCGACTTCTTCCCGGATATAGGGTCGGAACGTTCTGGAGCGTCCCCCGTCTAACCTGCGATCCGGGTTATCCGGCCGAGGGCGTAGGACATGTTCTTGCGGGAAGCGGTCACCATGATCGTGACGAGCGGCAAGGCGTCATGATCCGCCACATCGCCTACGGCAAGGCTATCCTCGCCGGCATGTCGGGCGCGGTCGCTTGGGAAATCGTGGCCCGGATTCTCATCGCCATAGGCGTGCCGTTCTTCAGCATCGTCGACACGCTCGGCGCGGTCGCGTTGCCGAACGGAAGCGCCCTGGCGTCCTGGTCGGTGGGCATGCTGCTTCACCTGCTCGTCGGCGCGATCTGGGCCGTCTTCTACGCCTACTTCTTCTGGTCCGTCCTGCCTCTGCGCCCTGCGCTCCAGGGCATGGTGTTCGCGTTCGTGCCCATGCCTCTCGCGATCTGCATCATGCGCCCGCAGCTCGAGCTCATGCACCGGCTCACCCAAGCCGGCGATCTGCCTGCCTCCGGGCTGTTCGGTCTAAGCGGCGGTCTCTATCTGCCACTGAGTGTCGCAGCCGGCCATCTGATCTGGGGCACGGTGCTCGGCGCCCTCTACACACGCCCGGTTGGCTACGCGGCCAAGCGCCCACCGCGGCCGGTGCATTTCGCGCATTCGCAAGCGGCGAATTCCGTCGCCTCATCGCCCACCCCCACTGACGACCGATTCATGTTCGCGACCGGAATCGAATGCAGCTATCCGACGCTGGAAGACGGAGCCTGGCGCATGGACCAAATGGCGGCATGCGGCCATTACCGCCAGTGGGCGCTCGACCTCGAACTGGTCCGCAGCCTGGGCCTCCGTTATTTGCGCTACGGCCCGCCACTGCACCTCATTCATCGAGGTCCGGATCGATACGATTGGGCCTTCCTCGACGAGATTGTCGCGGGGATGCAGCGGCTCGGCATCGTGCCGATCATGGACCTCTGCCACTTCGGCCTGCCCGACTGGCTCCAGAATTTCCAGAACCCGGAGGTGCCGCACGCGCTCGCCGAATACGCCCGCGCTTTCGCAAAGCGCTATCCCTCGGTGCGCCTCTACACGCCCGTCAACGAGATGTACGTCTGCGCGAAACTGAGCGCGCTCGACGGCTTGTGGAATGAGCAGCGCCGGGACGAGCGCGCCTTTGTGACCGCCGTCCGCCATTTGGCCAAAGCCAACGTATTGATGATGCAAGCCATCGCGGAAGAGCGGCCGGGCGCGGTTTTCGTCAACAGCGAAAGCGGCGAGTTCTTCCAGCCCTGCTGCCCCGATCCCGAGATCCGCCGCATCGCCGATTTCGAGAACGAGCGGCGCTTCCTGCCGCTCGACCTGCTTTATGCGCGGCCTGTCGGCGAGGGCATGCGGGCCTATCTCGCCGATCAGGGCATGCCGGCGGAAGAATACGCCTGGTTCATGCAGCAGGACGTCCGGCAGCGCGCGATCCTGGGCGTCGACTACTATGAGTGGAACGAGAAGCTCATCGACAGCAACGGGCACGCGCAGACGCTCGGAGAGCTATTTGGCTGGTATGCCGTCGCAAGCCAATATTACGAGCGCTACCGGCGTCCCATGATGCACACCGAGACCAACCGCATGGACGCCCGGGAGGGACCGCGCTGGCTGTGGCGGCAATGGCACAACGTCCAGCTCATCCGTCGAGGCGGCGTGCCGGTGGTCGGCTTCACCTGGTATTCCCTGACCGATCAGGTCGATTGGGATATCGCCCTCCGGGAACCGCTCGGGAACGTGAGCCCGGTCGGCCTCTTCGATCTGAATCGCGACCCGCGGCCGGTCGGGCAGGCCTACAAGCACCTCATCCACTTGTTCGATGCGGACCTCGCGCGGGATCCGACCATCGAGGCGGTGCTGAGAGAAGCGGGTCGGCGCCATGCTTAGCATGCTTCAGGCCCATGGACTCGACGCCGGACCCACGCAGCGGCCGCTGCTCGCCGGCGCCGTTGCCGCCCTGATCGCGGACATTCCCGCAGCCGCAGTGCTTGTTCCGTTCGGATCGCTCGACGCGCTCGGCCACGCGGCAGGCGTTGCGACCGTGCTCGCCGGTGTTGCCTATGGCGGCACGATGCTTCTCGGCGGCGTCCTCTATGGCTGGCTGTTCCAGCGTGCGGCCAACGACCCCCGCGGCGGATGGCTGTTCGGGCTCGCGTTCGGGTTCGTGCTCTGGATGCTTGGCCCGGTCCCGCTCCTGCAATGGTTGCCCGACCGGCCGATCTTGAGCGGCAACCCGGCCATCGGGCTGCTGCTCGGGCAACTGCTCTGGGGCCTCGTCCTGGGGCTCGTATTCCCGCTGGTGCATCGCGGGCTCCATGCCGGCCTCGAGGACCGTCAGCGAGGCAACGAAGGGGGCATCGGACCCGAGGCGGTCACGCGCCGGCTGCTGCACGACCGGGGCGAAAAGCCGTGACGCGAATCGTCCTTAGCTCTCGCGCGGGGGCGTGCGCGCCATACACCAGCGTGATCTGCTCGCACTAGACTAGAATTCTTCTGCGCCCAAGCTCGGTTTCGCCCGACGTTTCGCGCGCCTACTCCGCCGCGGCCAGCACGTCCGGCGTCTCCCACGCTAGATGCTGGCCGCCATCGACCGCCAGCATCTGGCCAGTGATGCTCCTGGCGCTCGCGAGGAAGAGCACGGCATCCGCGATCTCCTCCGGTCGCGGGCCGTGACCCAGCGGCACCGAGGCGCCCTGGCGTAGGAAGTCGTCTCGACCCTGCCTGCGGCTCGCGAGCGTGGGGCCCGGCCCGACCGCGTTGACCCTGATCCGCGGCGCGAGCGCCTGCGCCAAGGTCTGCGTCGCGGTGAATAGGGCGCTTTTCGACAGGGTGTAGGAGAAGAATTGCGGAGTGGGCTTCCAGACCCGCTGATCGATCACGTTGACGACGGCTCCCCCGGCGCCTTCGGGAACCTGCGCGGCGAAATCCCTGGCGAGGAACACGGGCGCCCCCAGGTTGATCCGGAAATGCCGCTCCCACAGCGCCGCATCCAGTGAATGGATGTCGTCCGGCTCGAAGGCCGACGCGTTGTTGACGAGGAGCGCGAGAGGGCCAAGCGCCGCTCGAGCGTCTCGGACGAGCCCGCCGAGCGTTGCTGGATCGCCGAGATCGGCCACGACGACCTCCACCCGGGCACCCTTGGCTCGCAAGCCGCGGCTTAGGGCATGCGCCTCCTCAGTGGATCTGTGACAATGGATGGCGACGGCGTAGCCCTCCGCGGCAAGCCGCTCGACGATTGCTCGTCCGATTCGGACGGCGCCTCCGGTCACCAAGACCGTCCGCATCGAGATTCCTCCGGGCGAGCGTTCATGATCAATTGGATGAGCGGCGGCCGGGAACGTTCACGCCAGCGGGAACCTTTCCGCACGGCCTCCATCCAACATGCAGACGCGGCTTGGAGGGATAGATGCACGGGACGTTGGCGAAGCTCCAGATCGAGCCGGAGGTCCGGGACCGTCCGAGTCGCGAGATGGCGGAGGAGGCGGTGCGGACGCTCATCCGTTGGGCGGGCGAGGACCCGGAACGGGAAGGTCTCGCCGAGACGCCTGCGCGAGTGACGCGGGCCTATGCGGAATGGTTCGGGGGCTACGGTCAGGACCCCTCCGAGATCCTGCAGCGGACCTTCGAGGAGGTCGGCGGCTACGACGACATCGTCGTCCTTCGCGACATCCCGTTCGAATCGTGCTGCGAGCACCATATGGCGGCGATCCGCGGCACGGTGAGCGTCGGATACCTGCCGCGAGACCGGGTCGTCGGCATCTCGAAGCTCGCCCGCGTCGTCGACGCGTTCGCGCGCCGCCTCCAGGTCCAGGAGAGGCTGACCGCGCAAATCGCCGACACCATCGACGAGGTCCTCAAGCCGCGCGGCGTCGGCGTGATCGTCAAAGCGACGCATGGCTGCATGGCCACCCGCGGAGTACGCAAGCACGGGGTTTCCATGGTTACCAGCCGCATGCTCGGCGCCTTTCGCGACGATCCGGCCGCCCGTCAGGAATTCCTGGCCGCCGTCGCGTGACCTCGAGACAGCGACCGTGTCCATCAAGACGGAGGAGATACCGATATGCAGACCCTCAGGACGAAACGCCGGGACGTCTCCCATGACCCTGACAGCGATCTCGTTGCCCTAGTTCTCGCCGGCGATGGGACCGCCTTCGCCGCCATCATGACCCGCTACAATCAACGGCTCTTCCGCGTCGCGCGCGGGATCGTGCGCGACGAGGCGGAGGCCGAGGACGTCCTGCAGGAAGCCTATGTGCGCGCCTTCGCGGCGCTGCCGGGCTTTCGAGGCGAGGCCGGCCTCGGCACCTGGCTCACGCGGATCGTGCTGAACGAGGCGCTCGGGCGCATGCGCCGCCGCCGGCCCACCGAGCAGCTCGACGTGCTTGATCAGGATGCGCAGACGGGAGATTCTCGCGTGGTCATGTTTCCCGGCGTCAACTCCGCCCCGAGTCCAGAAGCCGCCGCGGCCCGCTCGGAGGTGCGGCGCCTGCTCGAGCACGCCATCGACGACCTGCCCGAGCCGTTCCGGCTTGTGTTCGTGATGCGGGACGTCGAGGAGATGAGTATCGAGGAAACGGCCGCAAACCTCGGCATTCGTCCTGAAACCGTCAAGACGAGGCTCCATCGCGCCCGCAGGCTCATGCGGAAGCACCTGGACGACAAGCTTTCGACCGTCCTGCGGGACACCTTCCCGTTCCAGGGCGCTCGCTGCGCTCGGATCACCAATGCCGTCATGGCTCGGCTGGGGCTGGCAGAACCCAGCGGAGGCTTATCCGCTTAGACTAAGGCGCCAATCCCGCTGCCGTAATCGCGGTGCAGGCGAGATGAATTCCATTTCTTCCAGGAGATGCCTGCAGCCTTGCGAGGGAGGCAGTCGCGCCGCTCGCCCCGGTGAGACGGCGGGGTATTGGCCCAAGTCCCCGAAGGACGCCTACCACGGCGGGAGCGCCATCGAGCGCACGTGCCGTTTCAAGATTTTCGCGGGCGGCTTGCAATCGGCGACCGAGTGAGCGCGCTAGCGAGCCGATGGGACCGCTTTGGCTGGGGCCCACGAGAAGTCTCCTGCGAGCAAAGAAGATCAAGGGCCTGCACGCGAACGACTTCATTATGGCAGCAAAGATCAATCGGCAGCTGCCTGGCTGAGGCGCGACGAGAGCGATTTCCAGCGCGTCACGCCCGGAAGCTGCGAGACCGACACATATCCCGGAACCTTTCCGCCGCGGCGCCATCCAACGCACATGCTGCGGCCTTCGTAAGCATTCGCGCAGTTTGCAGGAGAACGCTATGGTCAACACCTTTCGTGCTTCTATCGTTGCAGCGTCATGCGCGCTTGCGGTCGCGACCTTTGGACCGTTCGAAGCGGTTCACGCCCATCAGGATCACAGCACAGCAGCCAAACGGCCTGTGAGAAGCGCAAAGGCGTCGCAGACGGCCGCAGCGCTGCGGGATCTCTGGATTGGTCACATCTTCTGGGTGCGCAACGTATCGCTCGCGACGCTCAACAAGGACGATGACGCGGCCAAGGCGGCGGAGCAGCAGGCCGTCGCCAATGCTCGATCCATTGCCGCAGCGATCGAGCCCTTCTACGGCGCTGCTGCCAAGGAGAAGCTGTTTGAGCTGCTCGCGGGTCACTACGGCGCTGTAAAGGCCTATCTCCTCGCCACAGCAGCCGGGGACCCTGCGGGCCAGTCAAAAGCCACGGAAACGCTGACGTTGAACGCAGAGGAGATCGCAGCCTTCTTGAGCAAGGCCAACCCGAACCTCCCGAAGGAAGCGGTCAACGGGCTTCTCCTTGCCCATGGCGGTCATCACATCCAGCAGATCCAGGAGCTCAGAGCGCGGAACTACGGGGCCGAGGCGAAGACCTGGGAGGAGATGAAGAAGCACATGTATCAGATCGCCGATACAATGACCGACGCGTTGGCAAAGCAGTTCGCAAAGAAGTTCTGACCGGCGGAGATGGGGTGGACGGGACGACGTCCACTCCTCATTTCGCCGGACCGGCCTCCGTTCGGCACGGCCTCGGCAACTAGCGGCGTTCGGCTCATCTGAGGAAGCTTGCGGAACCTCCCCGCGGCACCACAACGAATAATTGTTGGACGACAGCCGCAAGAAACCCTGCAGCAGGCGCGACCATCATCGGATTCGGGGCAGAACCAGCAAGCAGCAAGGAATTTGTTGGTAAGCTGCAATAGAATTCGCTTTCCCAGCCGTGGCGTTTGATTCTTTCATGCCCCGATCGACATGCCGCATGTTGGCATTGCCAATCGGCTCGAACCTCGTCGGTCAGACCTGGAGCGGTCAGCCTGCTGCGCGGTCGTAGACAGAACAGAGCCGGCGCCTGCTCGACGGACGCTCTTTACTGAAGGCTCTTGATGGACATCGAGCTCGCGCGAACCTTTTTGGCGATCGTGGAGGCGGGCAGCTTTGTCCGGGCGGCGGAGCGGCTGAACGTCACGCAGACCACCGTCAGCGCGCGCGTGCGCTCGCTGGAGGAACAACTGCGCCGGCCCGTGTTCGTCCGCAACAAGTCCGGGGCCAGCCTCACCGCAGCGGGCGAGGAATTCCTCCGCTTCGCACCGACTCTCGTGCAGGTCTGGGAGCGGGCGCGGCACGAGGTCGCCATTCCGGTCGGTGGGCGGTGCTCGCCGTCGGCGGCGAGCTCAGCCTCTGGAATCCGCTGCTCCTCGCCTGGATGGTGTGGATGAGGAAGAATGCGGAGGACGTGGCGCTCCGGGCCCAGGTAGGCGTTCCGGACGGGGTACTGAGGGTGGTGGCCGACTGCGTTCTTGTCATGGGGGTCGTCTATGCGC
>JAREAF010000126.1 GCA_029240475.1 Rhodospirillales bacterium
AGCTGCGCGATCGCGCCCGCCGTGCTCGCCGGCGCCATCGCGCCCGCCATGATGAAGGGCGTCACCAGCACCGCCTGGTTGTTGCGCGCATAGACGCGCATGGCCGAGAGCATGGTCTGGTCCCAGACCAGGGGCGAGTTGCAGTTGACGACCGAGGTCATCACCGTGTTGCCGGCGTCGATGAAGGCGTCGCCGAACAGGATGCGGCACAGCTTGACGCAATCCTCGGCGCGCTCCTCATGGGTGACGATCCCCATGAAGGGCTTGTCCGAGAACTTCATGTGCGAATAGACGATGTCGAGATGGCGCTTGGGCACCGGCACGTCGACCGGCTCGCAGATGACGCCGCCCGAATGGTGCAGGTTCGGCGTCATATAGGCGAGCTTCACGAAGTTCCTCAAGTCCTCCAGCGTGCCGTAGCGGCGCTTGTCCTCGAAGTCGCGCACGAAGGGCGAGCCGTAGGTCGGCGCCAGCACGGTGTTCGGCCCGCCGATGGTGACGCTGCGCTCGCGATTGCGGGCATGCTGCACATATTGCGCCGGCGCGCGGGCGAGCAGCTCGGCCAGGAGCCCCCGATCCAGATGCAGCCGCTCGCCCCGGATGTCGGCGCCGGCTTTCTTCCAGTCCGCGACCGCGACCTCGTCGCGGAAGTCGATGCCGACCTCCTCTAGGATGGTCATCGAGGTCTGGTGCAGGGTCTCCAACCCCTCTGGGGTCAGCAGCTCATAGACCGGGATTTTCCGGGTGATGAACTTCTTCTGCACCAAGGGCGCGCTGGAGCGGGCCGCCCGCCGCGCCTCCATGCCGCCCCGCCGCCCACGCTCGACCGCCGCCGTCATAGCGTCCCAAGCCTCCCTAGCCCTTTTCTGCGGACGGTAGTTTTGGCCCGAGGGAGGGTCAAAGGATTTCCGATCTGCGAACTCGTTCCGCCCGCCGCCGCCGCGCCCGGAGGTCAATCTTCGGCCGCGTTCATTATTTGCTCATCCCTTTTCGCGTGGAATGAATACACGAAGGAATTACTCGGAAATCTCAGTCTTCGTCTGCTCGGGATAGGAGTTAGGCTCAATGGCGCTGGGGAGCACAGACAAGAAAACCCGGAGGAAGCGATGCTGGATGTGCTCCGCGCGGCGACGCTCGTTGCCGCCGTCCTGGCTGGCGTGTGGCTCTACAATTCCGTCCAGACCGGCTCGGTCCTCCAGATGACGGCCTTCGTGGAGACTCGGTAGGCGCCCTCACCCGCTCGGCGGCTTCGCCTCCTCGCGACCTCTTCCGCAAGCGGGAGAGGTCGAGGATCACCGCATCGTCGGCATGACGTACTCGGCGCCGGCGCGGATGCCGGTCGGCCAGCGCGAGGTGATGGTCTTGAGCTTGGTGTAGAAGCGCACGCCCTCGGGCCCGTGCATGTGCTGGTCGCCGAACAGCGAGCGCTTCCAGCCGCCGAAGCTGTGATAGGCGACGGGCACCGGGATCGGCACGTTGATCCCGACCATGCCGATCTTGATGTTGGAGGCGAATTCGCGGGCTGCGTCGCCGTCGCGGGTGAAGATCGCCGCGCCGTTGCCGTATTCGTGCTCGTTGACGAGCTTGACCGCGGTGTCGAAATCCGGCGCGCGCACCACCGAGAGCACCGGGCCGAAGATCTCCTCCTTGTAGATGCGCATCTCGGGCGTGACCTGATCGAACAGGCAGCCGCCGAGGAAGAAGCCGTTTTCATACCCCTGCAGCTTGAGGCCGCGCCCGTCGACGCAGAGCTTGGCGCCTTCCTCGACGCCGAGATCGACATAGCCGCGCACCTTGTCGAGATGGGCCTTGGTCACGAGCGGCCCCATCTCGGCCTCGGGGTCGGTGCCGGGCCCCACCTTGATCGCGCGCACGCGCGGGGCGAGGCTGTCGATCAGCTTGTCGCCGATCGAGCCGACCGCGACCGCGACCGAGATCGCCATGCAGCGCTCGCCGGCCGAGCCGTAGCCCGCGCCCATGAGCGCGTCTGTCGCCTGCTGGAGATCGGCGTCGGGCATCACCACCATGTGGTTCTTCGCGCCGCCCAAGGCCTGCACGCGCTTGCCGTTCGCGTTGCCGCGCGCATAGATGTATTCGGCGATGGGCGTGGAGCCGACGAAGCTCACCGCCATCACGTCGGGATGGTCGAGGATCGCGTCCACCGCCTCCTTGTCGCCATTGACGACGTTGAGCACGCCTTCGGGCGCGCCGGCCTCGCGCAGCAGCTCGGCGAGGAACAAGGGCGTCGAGGGGTCGCGCTCGGACGGCTTCAGCACGAAGGTGTTCCCGCAGGCGATCGCGAGCGGGAACATCCACATCGGCACCATGGCCGGGAAGTTGAAGGGGGTGATGCCGGCGACCACGCCCAAGGGCTGGCGCACCGACCAGCTGTCGACATTGGTGCCGACATTCTCGGTGAAGTCGCCCTTGAGGAGCTGCGGGATGCCGCAGGCGAACTCCACCACCTCGAGGCCCCGCTGCACCGAGCCCTTGGCGTCGCTGAGGACCTTGCCGTGCTCGGCGGTGACCAGCTCGGCGAGCTTGTCCATGTTCGCCTCGATCAGCGCCTTGAAGCGGAACATGACCCGCGCCCGCTGCATCGGCGTGACCTTGGCCCAGCCGGGGAAGGCGGCCTTGGCCGCGGCGACCGCTTCGCCCACCTCGGTCGCGCTGGCGAGCGGCACCTTGGCCGACACCTCGCCCGTGGCGGGGTTGAAGACGTCGCCGAAACGGCCGCCCTTGGGGCTCACGCGGCGGCCGTTCACGTAGTGATGCAGGGTCTTGGTCATGAAACTCTCCGGTGTCGGGCTTTGCCGCCGAGACTAGCCGAGCCCCGGCGGGGGAGGCAAAGGCGAGAAGGGCTAGAGCCTTCACCGCGGACGGCCGTTATAATCAAGAGACGCCCGGCGGAACCAGGAGGATCGGCCATGGCGAGGCTTTTTGCAGGCGCGCTCATCTTGTTGCTGCTGGCCGCGGCGGCTCCCGCTCTGGCCGAGGAGGAGCGCGATCCGCTGGTCCCGGATTGGCGCGGCTCGGCGCGGCAGGCGCTGGAGCAGCTCGAAGGCGCGCTCGACAGCCTGCAGGGCATGGTCGACCGGCTGCCCAGCTACGGCATGCCCTATCTCCACGAGGACGGCGACATCGTCGTCCCGCGCCGCGAACCGATGCCGTTGCCGCCCCGGTTCCGGCGGCCCGGCGATCCGGGCGTGGTCGAGATCTAGCGCGCCCCTCACCCTTCGAGGGCCGCTGACGCGGCCGCCTCAGGGTGAGGAGGTTTTCCAGACCCGCTTCACCGCCTCCACATCCTGAGGTGCGAGGCGAAGCCGAGCCTCTAGGAGAGGAGGCGGGCTCGCTCAGGATGAGGGCCGAGCCTCGAAGGAGAGGACGCGGGCCTCACCCATAGGGCTGCGGAGCGCCGAAATCGCCGACCGGCACGACGTGGCTCGTGAGCGCGCCGCCATGCCAGCGATGCAGGAGAAAGGCCGGCGGCTCCTCGATCAGATGCGCCTCGCCGTCATGGCCGAGCTCGAGCGCCACCTGATAGGCGGTGCTGGGCGATGTCGCCACCACGGTCCCGGCGAAGCGGATCTGCGCCGCCCGGTGCACATGGCCGCACAGGATGCGCTCGACCTGGAGATGGCGCGCGACGACCGCGGCCAGGCCCTCGGCATTGGCGCAGTTCGAGCGGTCGAGCCAGTCGACCCCGATCGGCACCGGCGGATGGTGCATGGCGATGAGGGTCGGGCGGTCCTGGTTCAGCGTCAGCTGGTGCTCCAGCCACTCCAGCCGCTTGGCGCAGAGATTGCCGCCATCCGCGCCGGGGACCTGCGTGTCGAGCGCGATCAGGGTGAGCGGCCCCAGCTCCGCGCGGTAGTGCAGGAATTCGCCCTCGCCCGGCAAATAGGCATGATCCGTTAGGGCGGCGCGCAGGGCTGCGCGGGAATCGTGATTGCCGGGCAGGACGAAGACCGGCATCTCCAGCCGCGAGAGCAGCTTGCGCAGCATCGCATATTGGGCGGCCTGGCCCGATTCGACGAGGTCGCCGGTCATCAGCACCAGGTCCGGGCGCGGCTTCAGCCGGTTCACCGTCTCGATCGCGCGGGCGAGCCCCGCATTGGTGTCGATGCGGCCATAAAGCCGCTCGCCCTCCGCGCAGACATGCGTGTCGCTGATCTGTGCGATGAGCATCGGCGCCCCATCCACCTTGTCCCGCCCGTGGCGCACTCTATCATCCAAGGCTCCCTTGGCTGGAGCCCCTCCCGATGAGCGATGACGATTACGGCGCCTTCCTGACCGGCCCCAGGCTGCGCATGTCGGGTGCGCAAACCGGACCGCTCCAGGGCCTCCGCTGCGCGGTCAAGGACCTGATCGACATCGCCGGGCAGCCGACCGGCTTCGGCAATCCCGACTGGGCGGCGAGCCATCCGGTCCCCGAGCGCAACGCACCGGTGATCGACCGGCTGCTGGCGGCCGGCGCCAGCATCGAGGGCAAGACCGTGCTGGACGAGCTCGCCTTCAGCCTGGAAGGGCGCAGTTTCCATTATGGCGCGCCGCGGAACGCCAGGGCCCCGGGCCGCATCGTCGGCGGCTCCTCCTCCGGCTCGGCGGCGGCGGTCGCGGGCGGGCTGGTCGATTTCGCGCTCGGCAGCGACACCGGCGGCTCGGTCCGGGTGCCGGCGGCGCTGACCGGCATCTTCGGCATCCGGCCCAGCCACGGCCGCATCCCGATGGCCGGCATGCGCCCGCTCGCCGAGAGCTTCGACACGCTGGGCTGGTTCGCGCGCGATGCCCTCCTGCTGGCGCGCGTGGGCGCGGTGCTGCTCGGGCCCGACGCCGCCGGCTGGCATCCGCGCCGGCTCGTGATCGCGGAGGATGCGTGGGCCGTGGCCGACCGCGCCCTGCGCGAGGCGCTGTCGCCGGCCCGGAAGGCGTTGGAAAGCAAGCTGGGCGCGGCCGAGACGGTGACCGTCGGCCGGCTGGTGCGCGGCGACCACGCCGACCTCATCGGCTGGAAAGACCGGTTCCGCGCGCTGCAGGGCCACGAGATCTGGCAGACCCACGGCGCCTGGATCGAGGAGCGCAACCCCCGCTTCGGGCCGGAGATCGCCCAGCGCTTCGCCTTCGCCAAATCCAACTCGGCGGAGGCCGCCGCCGAGGCACGCGTCACCCGAGAGCTGTTTGCCGCCGCGATCGAGCGGCTCACCGCCGATGCCGTGCTCGTCCTCCCGACCGCGCCGGTGATCGCGCCGCGCCTCGACGACACGGCCGAGGCCTTCCTCGCCTATCGCGACCGCACGCTGACCCTGACCTGCATCGCGGGGCTCGCGCGCGTGCCGCAGGTGACGATCCCCGCCGGCGAGGTCGAAGGCGCGCCGGTCGGCATCTCCCTCCTCGCCCGCCGCGGCGCGGACTTGCAGCTGCTCGCGCTCGCGGCGGAGCTGAGCTCCAAGCTCGCTGCGGCTTAACCGGCGGCCGTTTCCGACCCGGGACCACGGCGCCGCCGTCACATTGCCGGAAGTACCCGTTATGCTAAACTAATGATGGACTATTTCAACCTATTCTGCGGAGCAGGCAGGGCAGGATGGCGCATTCGGGCATTCGCTTCTTCGCCACCAATCGCGAGATGGAGCATCTGGGCCGGCGCGTGCGCGAGGAGGGCGAAGGCGCCGCGCGCGAGCGGCGCATCAATCTGCAGCGCGGCGGCGGCTACTTCGTCGACATGGATCGCTACATGTCCTTCTATTTCGGCGAGGTCGACGCCACCACCATGCCGGCCGACGCCATCGTCGAACGCTCCGATCAGACGGTGTTCGAGAGCTTCCTCTCCAAGCCGCAGATCGGCCGGGTCGTCGTCTGCGTGCATGGCTTCAACGTGCATCTGTACGAGGCGCATGGCTGGTTCCAGATCCTGACCGAGACCATGCGCAAGCTGCCCGGGGCGGGAACGCGCATCGTGACCGATCCCGGCGACCCGCTGCTCAGGCCCGGCGCCGGAACGCCCGACGGCAGTCTCAGCGCCTTCATCGGCTTCTCATGGCCGTCGAACGGCAGCGTGCTGGCCTACAACCGCGACCAGCTCGACGCGGCGGCCTCGGCGCAGCCGCTGGCCTCGCTGATCGCCCGGCTGCACGTGCATGGAAGAAAGGTGAACCTGATCTGCCACAGCATGGGGAATTTCGCGGCCTGCTCGATGCTGCAGGGACTCATCAACAAGACCTTCGTCCCGCCGCCCTTCCTGGTCGAGGAGCTGCAGCGCCGCGATCGGGACTGCAACCGTCCGGCGCTGGACCCGGAGGGCTATCGAACCAGATCGCGCGAGCTGCTGAGGCTCCTCGAGCGCGGCGCATTGCAAGAGGACGAGACGGTCACGCGCGCCGACGGATGGTTCATCGACAATCTCGTGATGATCGCCGCGGATGTCGAGCGACGTCACGTCACCAAGGCGGCCGGCCGGACGCGCGAAAGCGAGTATATCGGTCCCTTCTATTCGGGCCTCCAGCACCTGGTCCGCCGCGCGCACAATTTCTATTCGCGCTTCGACGGCGCACTCAGCATTTCCAGCCTGGAGAAGAGGCCCAAATCGGCGCTGCTCGCGGTCGGCGACCGCGTCAGCGCGCTGTCGTTCGGCATGCTCGATTTCCTCGAGCGCAATTCCGATTACAAATGGGAGGCGCGCCTCGGCGTGGGGCCGCACCCCGTCAGCGCGCCGCCCAATTTCGTCTCGGCGAACGCGACCGAGCTCGCTTCCCGGGCGATGGACCATGGCGACCATATCGACAGCCGGCACGTCGCCGAAGCGATCGCCGAGGCGTTGGAGCTACGCCCCGGCCGTTGAGCGCCATTCCCGCCGCTGCGCTCGCCCGTTGTGGCCGCCGGAAGTCGCGATCCGGCAATATTGGAGACGGCCTCCGGCAGCAAAATGTCGTGGCGGTCCCTCGCGCTCCTCGAGGCTAGGCTCAGGTCTCGTAGGAGATCAGCGCGTTGAACGGCACGTCGAGCCGGTCGCGCCCTCTGAGGAAGGCGAGCTCGATGATGCAGGCCGCGGCCGCCACCTCCGCCCCCACATTCCGCAACAGCCGAATCGCCGCGGCCAGGGTCCCGCCCGTCGCCAAGAGGTCGTCGAGGACCACCACCCGCTGCCCTTGCTTCAGGGCGTCGGCCTGCACCTCCACGGTGTCGGAGCCGTATTCCAGATCGTAGGTGTATGGGATGGTGGCGCCGGGCAGCTTGCCTTTCTTGCGCACCATCACGAAGCCGCAGCCGAGATTGTAGGCGAGCGGCGCCGCCACCAGGAACCCGCGCGATTCGATGCCGACCAGAAGCTCGGGCTCGAACGGCTCGACCCAGCGCGTCAGCCGGTCCACCGCTTCCGCCCACGCCTCCGCATGGGCGAGCAGGGTCGAGATGTCGTGGAACAGGATGCCGGGCTTGGGGAAGTCCGGAACCTGCCGGATATGCGCCCTCAGATCCATCGCCGCCGCCTTCCTGCCCGCCATGGACGATTCGTGCGGCGCCATGCTAGCCGCCGTGCCAAGCCGAGACAATTTCCGTAATCAGCCGGCTTTCGGGCATAATCGAACCGATCGGGGGACCATCATTCATCCACAGGCTATGGCGGCGGCCGAACTCAGCATCAGCGGCGACGGCGTTTGCATGACCTTCGGGGCCCGCGGGCGCTGGACCGGCGAGGGGGCGGCCGCCCTCGACGGCCGCCTGCAC
>JAREAF010000127.1 GCA_029240475.1 Rhodospirillales bacterium
GATACCGCATGTCGCTTACGGAATAAATGGCGACGTTGAGCCGAAAGCCGGTGAAAAGCCTCGACACGACCTTCCAGCCGGGGTTGGAAGCCCGTCCGATCCCCGTGACCGGTTGTCTCGGGCATTGCCAATCCGCGACCGCAAAGGCCAAATACGGCCGGCCGGAAGCCCCCCGAGCACCCCCTGGAAGGCGAGATGCCAGCCAAGACCCGCTATTCCATCTTCTCCCTCGTCCGGAACGCGTTCAGCTACCACGAGAATTGGGAGGAGGCCTGGCGCAGCCCCGAGCCGCGCCCCGAGTACGACGTCATCATCGTCGGCGGCGGCGGCCACGGCCTCGCGACCGCCTACTACCTCGCCAAGGAGCACGGCATCACCAATGTGGCCGTGCTGGAGAAGGGCTGGATCGGCGGCGGCAACACCGGGCGCAACACCACGGTCGTGCGCTCCAATTATCTGTGGGACGAGAGCGCGCATCTCTACGAGCATGCGCTGAAGCTCTGGGAGGGGTTGAGCCAGGAGCTGAACTTCAACGTGATGTTCAGCCAGCGCGGCCTCCTGAACCTCGCCCACTCGCCGCACGAGATGCGCGGCCTCGCCCGGCGCGTCTATGCGCTCAACCTCAATGGCATCGATTCCGAGCTCCTGAACCTGGAGCAGGTGCGGGCAATGTGCCCCATACTCAATTTCTCGCCCAAGGCGCGCTACCCGATCTACGGCGCCTCGCTGCAGCGGCGGGGCGGAGTCGCGCGGCACGACGCAGTCGCCTGGGGCTATGCGCGCGGGGCGGACGCACGCGGCGTCGACATCATCCAGAATTGCGAGGTCACCGGCTTCCAGATCTCCAACGGCAAGGTCCATGGGGTGGAGACGACGCGCGGCACCATCCGCGCGAACAAGGTCGGCGTCGTCGCCGCCGGCCATTCGAGCGTGCTTGCCGACCTCGCCGGCTTCCGCCTGCCGATCCAGAGCCATCCGCTGCAGGCGGCGGTGTCCGAGCCGGTGAAGCCGATCCTCGACACGGTTGTCATGTCCGGCGCGGTGCATGTCTATGTCAGCCAGTCCGACAAGGGCGAGCTGGTGCTGGGGGCCGGGATCGATAGCTACAATTCCTATTCCCAGCGCGGCAGCCCCAAGGTGGTCGAGGACATGTTCGGCGCGCTGGTGGAGCTGTTCCCGATCTTCTCGCGCCTGAAGGTGCTGCGGACCTGGGGCGGCATCGTCGATGTCTGCCCGGATGCGAGCCCGATCATCGGCAGGACGCCGGTCGAGGGCCTCTATTTCAACTGCGGCTGGGGCACCGGCGGCTTCAAAGCGACGCCGAGCTCGGGCTGGGTCTTCGCCCATACCATCGCCAACGACCGGCCGCACCCACTCAACGAGGCGTTCGGGCTGGAGCGCTTCTCCAGCGGCCATCTCATCGACGAGCATGGCGCGGCGGCCGTGGCGCACTGATCACCGAGCTTCGCTAGGGATTTCTCCATGCTGCTGATCCCCTGCCCCTTCTGCGGGCCCCGCGACGAGAGCGAGTTCGGCTGTGGCGGCGAGGCGCATATCGCCCGCCCCACCGACACCGACCGCCTCAGCGATGCCGATTGGGCGGCCTATCTTTTCATGCGCAAGAACCCGAAGGGCGTGCATCTGGAGCGCTGGGTGCACCGGCTCGGCTGCCGCCGCTGGTTCAACCTGGCGCGCAGCACGGTCAGCCACGAGATCCTCGCCGTCTACAAGATGGGCGATCCGCCGCCCGCCTCCGTTGCCGGACAGGAGGCCAGGCGCACATGACCCAGAAGAACCGGCTGCCCGAGGGCGGTCGCATCGACCGCACCCGTCCGCTCGGCTTCCTTTTCAACGGGCGGCGCTACACGGGCTTCGCAGGCGACACGCTGGCCTCGGCGCTCTTGGCCAATGACGTGCATTTCGTCGGCCGCAGCTTCAAGTACCACCGCAAGCGCGGCATTCTCGGCTCGGGCGCGGAGGAGCCCAACGCGCTGGTGCAACTCGAATTGGGCGGCCGCACCGAGCCCAACGCCCGCGCTACGCAGGTCGACCTTTATGAGGGGCTCATCGCGTCGAGCCAGAATTGCTGGCCGACGCTCGAGGCCGATCTCGGCGCGGCCAACAGCCTGCTCTCGCGCATCTACCCGGCCGGCTTCTACTACAAGACCTTCATGTGGCCGCCGAGCTTCTGGATGACCTACGAGCGGTTCATTCGCCGCGCCGCCGGCCTCGGCCGTCCCCCGCGCGAGCCCGATCCCGACCGCTACGAGAAGGCCTGGCGCCATTGCGACGTGCTGGTTGTCGGCGCAGGTCCGGCCGGCATCGCCGCCGCGCTCGCCGCGGGGCGCAGCGGGGCGCGCGTGATTCTGGTCGACGAGCAGGCCGAGCTCGGCGGCTCGCTCCTCTCCCGCAAGGGCGCGATCGACGGCGCGCCCGCGACGCACTGGCTGGACACCGCGCTGGGCGAGCTGCGCAGCCTGCCTGAGGTGATGGTCCTGCCGCGGACCACGGCCTATGGCTATTACGACCACAACATGATCGGCCTGATCGAGCGCATCGGGGATCATCGCGGCGGGTCTAATGGCGGCGTGCCCCGCCAGCGGCTCTGGCACGTGCGGGCGAAGCAGGTCGTGCTCGCGACAGGCGCGATCGAGCGGCCGCTCGTCTTCTCCGACAACGACCGGCCGGGCATCCTGCTCGCCTCGGCGATCGAGACTTACGTCAACCGCTACGCGGTCGCGGCCGGTCGGCGGGGCGTGATCGTCACGGGCAACGACACCGGCTACGGCGCGGCGCTGGCGCTCGCCGGAGCCGGCACCGCGGTCACGGTCGTCGATCTGCGCACCGAGCCGACAGGGCCGCAGCACGAGACGGCCCGCGCGCGCGGCATGGAGATCCTGGCGGGCCACACCGTCGCGCGCACCTTCGGCAATGGCCGGGTCACCGGTGTCGAGGTGATGCCGATGACGGCCGACGGGGAGGGCGTGGTCGGCAGCGGCCGGCGCATCGAATGCGACCTCGTCGGCATGTCGGGCGGCTGGAGCCCGACCGTGCATCTCTACTCGCAGTCGGGCGGCAAGCTCCGCTACGACGAGGCGCTCGCCGCCTTCGTCCCGGGGAACTTCCGCAGCGGGCAGCATCTGGCGGGCGCGGTGCGCGGCAGCTTCGGCCTCGGCGCGGCGCTCTCGGAAGGCTTCGCGGCCGGAGCCGCCGCGGCCGAGGCAGCGGGTTTCCGCGCCGCCGCCGCGCCCGTTCCCGCCGTCGAGGGCTACGAGCCCGCGCCGCAGCGCATGCTCTGGGTCCTGCCCTCCTCCAAGCCGCTCGGGCATGGCGGGAAGAACTTCGTCGATTTCCAGAACGACGTCACCGCGGCCGACCTCAAGCTCGCGGTGCGCGAGGGCTACCGCTCGGTGGAGCACGTCAAGCGCTACACCACGACCGGGATGGGCACCGACCAGGGCAAGACCAGCAACATTAACGCGCTGGCGATCCTGTCGGAGACGGTGGGCGCCGCCATCCCCGCGGTCGGCACCACCACCTTCCGGCCGCCCTACACGCCCGTGACCGTGGGCGCCTTCGCCTCGCGCGATCTCGGCGACCTGCTCGACCCGATCCGCCGCACCCCGACCCATGGCTGGGCGGAGAAGGTCGGCGCGCCGTTCGAGAATGTCGGCCAGTGGAAGCGCACCTGGTACTTTCCCAAGGCCGGCGAGACGATGCATGCGGCCGTCAATCGCGAGGTCAAGGCCGCGCGCACCTCGATCGGCATCGTCGACGCCTCGACGCTCGGCAAGATCGACATCCAGGGGCCGGACGCGGTCAAGCTCCTGAACTGGGTCTACACCAACGCCTGGGACAATCTCGCCATCGGCCGCTCGCGCTACGGGCTGATGCTGGACGAGAACGGCATGGTGTTCGACGACGGCGTCACCACGCGCATCGGCGAGAACCACTATCACATGACCACCACCACCTCCGGCGCGCCGCGCGTGCTCGCCTGGATGGAGGAGTGGCTGCAATGCGAGTGGCCGCACTACCGTGTGTTCCTGACCTCGGTCACCGAGCAATGGGCGACAATCGGCGTCGCGGGGCCGAACGCGCGCAAGCTCATATCGGAGCTGACCCAGGACATCGCGCTGGAGGATGAGAGCTTCCCCTTCATGAGCATGAAGGAGGGCCATGTCGCCGGCATCCCGGCGCGGGTCTTCCGCATCAGCTTCACGGGCGAGCTCTCCTACGAGATCAACGTGCCGACCTCCTATGGCCTGGCGCTCTGGCAGGCGCTCATGACCGCCGGCGAGAAGTACGAGATCACGCCCTACGGCACCGAGGCGATGCATGTGCTGCGCGCCGAGAAGGGCTACATCATCGTCGGCCAGGACACCGACGGCACCGTGACGCCCGGCGATCTCGGCATGGACTGGATCGTCAGCAAGAAGAAGCCGGACTTCCTCGGCAAGCGCTCGCTCGCCCGCGCCGACACGCGCCGCGACGACCGCAAGCATCTGGTGGGCCTGCTCACGCAGAACCCCTCCGAGGCGATACCCGAGGGCGCGCAGATCGTGGGCGAGCTGAAGCCCAGGCCGCCGATGAAGATGCTGGGGCATGTAACCTCGAGCTATTACAGCCCGAATGTCGGCCGCTCGATCGCGCTGGCGCTGATCGAGGGCGGCCGCGCCCGCATCGGCCAGGAGCTGCATGCGGCGCTGCCCGACCGGAACATCCGGGTGACGGTGACCGAGCCCCGCTTCTTCGACCTCGAAGGGACGCGCGTCAATGGTTGAGCCCTATCTGCGCCAGAGCGCGCTCGTCCATCGCGGCCTGAGCCGGGCCGCGGCCGGGGCCATGTCGGGAGCCGGCATCGTCCTCTCCGAGCGGCCCTTCCGCGCGATGGTGAATTTGCGCGGCGAGGCGTCGGATGCGGGCTTCCTCAGCGCGGTGCGCGCCGCGGCGGGAGTGGAGCTGCCGCTTCAGCCGAACACGACGCAGCGCGCCGCACCGGTGACCGCGCTGTGGCTCGGGCCGGACGAGTGGCTGATCACCGCGCCCGCCGGCGAGGAGCGCGTGCTCGTGCCGGCCTTGCGCGCCAGCTTCGGCGAGCGTCACGCGGCGGTGATCGACCTGACCGAATCCCGCACGGTGATCGCCGTCTCCGGCGCACATGCGCGCGACCTCCTGGCCAAGGGCTGCACGCTCGACCTGCATCCGCGCGCCTTCCCGGTCGGCGCTTGCGCGCAGACGGGCCTGGCACGGGCCGGCGCGCTCCTGCACCTCGTGGACGAGGCGCCGACCTTCGAGATCACGATCTTGCGCAGCTTCGCCGATTACATGTGGGTCTGGCTGGCCGACGCCGCGCAGGAATATGGCGTGGCGCTGCGCACCGAGTAGTCGCCGTGCGTCCTGCCCTCGTCTGGTTCCCCGCAGCGCTGCTTCTGGCCGGCGTGCCCGCCGCCGCCGATCCGGTGAAGATGACGGGTGCGGAGATCCAAGCAGCGCTGACCGGGAACAGGGTCGAGGGCGTGTGGGGCTCCACGTCCTATGTCAGCAGCTTCGATGCCCATGGCGGCACCGTCTACACCGCCGAGGGCCGCGCGCCCTCCCACGGCCGCTGGAGCGTCAAGGGCGACCAGTACTGCTCGGTCTGGGAGCAGTCGGGCGAGTCCTGCTACGAGCTGGAGCGCGACGGCGACACGATCATCTGGATCGTGCCGGAGACGGGCAGCCGCTATCCGTCGAGGTTGGTGAAGGGGCAGTAGGCACCTCTCCCTTCCCGGGAGCGGTGCGTCTGCCTTCGGCAGGTACTCCGGTCTATCGGCCCGGCGGGCGCGAACCCGCTAAGGGTCCGGCGGCGCCGGGCCGGTCTTGCCGTCAAGGCTCCTCGCGGAGCTTGTCCTTTATCCCGCCGACTGTGTTCTTCACCTCGCCTTTTGCTTTGTCCAAGTGGCCCTCAGCCTCGGTCTTTCGGTCGCCGGTTGCTCGCCCGACGCCTTTCTTGACCGTGCCCTTCGCTTTGTCAGCCGCCCCCTTCACACGATCGCGATCCATCGCTTGCCTCACTCCTGTGCGTTCAGTTGCAGAGGCGAGAACAATCGTGGCGCCGGACGGTTACACCGCGACCGACGACTCGTCGGCTCTCCTCCGGAGCGCCGGACATGGCGACGGGTGGCAGACGCGGGGGCCAAGGCGTCCGCTCAAGCTCGGTGCTGAATTCATGACCGGCCGATATTCGCATCGCTGGACGCGGAACAGACACACGGTACTGGGGTTGGTCGGATGTCCCCCAAAAAGGAAAAGCTATGTCAACGCCTATAGACACGCCCAGAAATCGCGGCGACAGCGATGCGCCGCATCTAACCCCCGCCACCCCGGCAGAAGACGCCCGGACCGTGATGTTGAACCGCATCTCCTGGAGTGCGGTGCTGGCCGGAGTCGTGGTTGCGCTGGTCACCCAGCTCATCTTGAACATGATCGGCGTCGGCATCGGGGCGGCGACCCTCGATCCGGCCACCGGCGACAATCCCGAAGCTGGCACCTTCTCCATCGGAGCGGCGATCTGGTGGACCGTATCGGGCATTCTCGCCGCCTTCGCCGGCGGATATGCCGCAGGCCGGCTGGCCGGAAAACCGAAGGAATCGACGGCCGGTTGGCATGGGTTGACGGCCTGGGCGCTGACCACGCTCCTGGTCTTCTACCTTCTCACCACCACGGTGGGCAGCCTTATCGGCGGCGTCTTCAGCACGATCAGCAGTGCAGCCGGCGGGCTGGGCCGCACCGCGGCGACCGCGGCCGAGGCGGCGGCGCCCGCCCTGGCCCAGGCGAACGATCCCTTCTCCGGCATCGAGCAGTCGGTGCGTGAGGCGACCGGCGGCAGCGATCCGGCAGCCATGCGCGATGCCGCCGTAGCGGCGGTGCGTGCCGCTGTGACCGGCAACCAGGAACAGGCCGAGCAGGCGCGCGAGCGCGCTGCCCAGGCGATCTCGCGAGCTCAGAACATCTCGATCGAGGAAGCCCGGACGCAGGTTCAGCAATATGAGCAGCAATATCGTCAGACGGTCGAGCAAACCAAGCAGCAGGCGGCCGAAGCTGCGGACGTGGCTGCGAACGCGGTCTCCAAGGGCGCGTTGTTCGGCGCCATCGCGCTGATCTTGGGAGCCATCGCGGGATGGTTCGGCGGCCGCGCCGGCACCATCGATCCGACGCTCACGAGCGGGCGGTTGAGAGCAGGTGCAAAACGGGCGACATAAGGCAACCACAGAGACTGGCCCGGCCTGCGCGGCGGAATACACGCTAATTGGCTTGTGCCGCCCGGCAAATACGGCAGCCCCTCGGTTCAGCAACTGAAGACCCGGGTGCCGCAAGAATTGCTGGTGTTGCCCCCTCTTAAAAGCAACAACGACCTGAAGCTGGTCACACCAGATGCCGAGAGACACGCGGAAGGCCTCGTTCCCAAGAACGAGGCCTTTCCGTTGCAGGCGGAGTTGGTCCAGGTGCGTGGACCCGGACGGTGATTGCGTCAAGGTATTATCTAGCTGACGAGAGTCTCGCCGTTCGGAGTGGGTTTGACCGGAGTCGACGTGCGTTATGCAGCTAAGCCCATCTGCTTGTTCAGATCCCTTATGGTCGCCTGATCGAGTTCGAGGCGGTCAGCAAGACGCTTCAGGTACGCACGTTCTGAT
>JAREAF010000128.1 GCA_029240475.1 Rhodospirillales bacterium
GGCCGCGATGACGAAGCCATGCCAAATTGCCGTTTGATATGGCAGCCGCTTCGCAACATGGAAGATGACCCCGATCGTGTAGAGGACGCCGCCGAGCACGATCAGCCACAAGGTCTGCGCGGGCAAGACGGCCGCCACCGGCTCGAGGACGAGAAGCACGCTCCAGCCCAGCGCCAGATAAAGTGCAACGGACAGGCGCTTGCGGATGCGGCTGTGGAACAGCAATTGGGCGAGCACGCCTGCAAGGGCGAGCATCCACACGCCGGCGTAGGCGATGGCAAGCGTGCGGTTGCTGCTGGCTCCGCCCAGGAATGGAGAGTAGGTGCCGGCGATCAGCAGAAAAATGGCTGCGTAGTCGAGGCGCCGCAGCACGGGCCTCCAGGATGAATGCTCGCCTGCCGCATTGTAGGCCGCCGAACAGATCAGCATTGCCAGCAGGCCCACAACATAGAGCCCGATCGGCAGTTCCAGCTCGGGGCGCCGGCCTGCCGCAACGGACTGAAGGAGAAAAGCGCAGCCGACAGCCGCAGCCGAGATCGCGGCCAAATGCAGAAGCCGGTCGACCGTCGCTTCACGCGGTGTGGTCGTGGGACTGATCGAGCTGGTCACGACTCGACCATGGGAGACGCTCCTCCGTGCACCAGTGCTGAACGGACTGGTCGCACTCAGGCTCCCGAGAGCCCGCACGCTAGCTGCGCATCAGCTGCAGGCGCTCTGGCCTCGCACGTCTTGAACTGCAGAGTTGGGAAGAGCACCCTCGATGATCCGGCGCAATTGCGCCAGCCTATCCCACGAGGGAGGGAACCTCATGCCACTGTATCTGACACGGTTCAGTTACACGCCAGCAACATGGGCGAAGCTCATGAAAACCCCCGAGGATCGGCGAGCGGCCGCCAAGCAGTACATCGAGGCGGTCGGCGGAAAGCTCCATGGGTTCTGGTATGCCTTCGGCGATCACGATGCATTCAATCTGTGGGAGGCGCCCGATAATGTCTCGATGGCGGCGACATCGATCGCCATCAGCGCCGGCGGAGCGCTCAGCTCATTCGAGACCACAGTCTTGCTGACGGTCGAGGAGACCCTCGAAGCCCTGAAAAAAGCGTCCACCATCAAGTATCGGCCCCCGGGCGACAAAGGTTAGGGACCTCAGCTGGCGCACGCGCCCACTCGGTCCCGCGAGCTGCAACATCCTGGGGGTTCCCGTCCTCAGCCGGCTTACGGTTCGCAGGTCCGCAGAGCTCTAATGCGAAAAGCGCGCCAGACGCCCCGCGCGCCCCTTGAAAAGAATCTGCGCCGCCCAACTTACCATCCCACTGGATGGCTAACGGATGGTGGCAGGCATGGGCAGCAACATACATGAATTGCGCCCCAAGGTGGGTGACTCCGAAAAAGTGACGATCAATCTTGGCTATGTCGATCTCGGTCATATCGATCTGATGGTGCGCGAGGGGTTCTACTCCAATCGTACCGACTTCATACGAACCGCCATTCGCAATCAGCTCGAGCGCCATGCGGACGTGGCCAAGAACTCGGTCGCCCGCAAGAACCTCGATCTCGGGCTGCGGCACTACAGCCGCGAAGATCTCGAACGGATCCGGTCGGCTGGGCGGATGCTGGACATCAACGTACTCGGGCTGGCCAGCATCTCCCGTGATGTCACGCCGGAGCTCGCCCGCGACACGATCGCATCCATCACCGTTCTCGGGGCGCTGCACGCCAGCCCTGAGGTCAAAGCCGCTTTGGCGGACCGCATGAGATAGCGGACCCGCAGCCTAGACGCGCCGCCGCCGAGCCGCTCGGCATCCGAAATCGGAGGCAGACCAGACGCGCATTTGCGCGCGAGGGAGAGCTTTTGCCTCAAAGCACAAGGGAAGACCCAAACATGATCGATCATTTGAATCCCGACCTCTTGAAGGCGACCCGGCTCACGCGGGAGGGCCGGCTGACCGAAGCGATGGCCTTGCTGCAACAGGCTCTGCGAACTCAGCCTCCCGCCGGAGCTGAGGGAAGGGGGGCCGGGACGCAGTCCAACCCTCCCGGAGCGATGGTCATCGACGGATCATTTGAAAGGATCCTCGATTCCGACGTTCCACCGTCGAGCAGCAGTGAGGCGGAAAGAACCTCGCGCGGCGACCGGCAGCCGAAGGCGCCGCTGCATGCGCGGTTCCGGATGCCGTTGCGCGATGTGCTCGGTTCGCTTGGGCGGACTCTCCCCGGCATGGGCTCGCACGGGCTGACCGCTCCGTCCATCCCAACAGCCGAGATTGTGCCGCCCGGCGGCCGGTTCATCGAGGGTTCGCACAGCAACGGTGCGGGAACACGCGCATTCAAGCTCTATCTGCCCAGCGGATATGACGGACAGGCGCTTCCCCTGATCGTCATGCTGCATGGCTGCACACAGTCGCCCGATGACTTCGCGGCGGGAACGCGCATGAACCTGCTTGCCGAAGAGCAGACCTGCCTCGTCGTCTATCCGGAGCAATCTTCGGCCGCGAACCCCTCGAAGTGCTGGAACTGGTTCAACGCCACCGATCAGCAACGCGGTCAAGGCGAGCCCGCGCTGATTGCCGGCATCACTCGCCAGATCATGAGCGAATACGCCGTCGACGCTCGACGCGTCTATGTCGCCGGTCTCTCGGCCGGGGCGGCGGCCGCCGCCGTGATGGCAGCTACCTATCCCGATCTCTACGCCGCGGCCGGCGTGCATTCCGGTCTGGCTTGTGGGGCGGCGAGCGACCTGCCATCCGCGTTCATGGTCATGCGGCAAGGAAGTGCTGCCGGCACCGTCTTGTCGGCGCGCGCCCCCGATTCCGGTCGCCGCGAAATGGTGCCGACGATCGTCTTCCATGGCGATCGGGACTCCACCGTGCATCCGGGGAACGGCGATCAGGTGATCGCCCGTTCGAGGGTCACGACCGCGCCCCTGACGAAGCGGTCGGAGCCTGGTCGGTCGGCGGGTGGACTTGCCTATACCCGCAGCACGCACACCGATGAGACGGGGCGAACGATCCTCGAGCAGTGGGTGGTCCACGGCCTTGGCCACGCCTGGTCCGGTGGCAGCCCTGCGGGATCCTACACCGATCCTCGAGGACCGGACGCCGCGCGGGAGATGATGCGCTTCTTCCTTGCGCATGAGAATCCCGGCTCGGCGGCGCGATAACGCCGCGTCTCGACGGAACGCGGTCTCTACGTGCCTGTTCTACCCATGGCGCGCCCCGGGAGGGAGTGCTGGCTTCAGGTCAGCGGTGAGTGGTGAGTTCGCAGGAAACTGCGATCCTAAGCTCACGTCTCCCGCGGGCGCGCTGCCTGCATCGACGGTGCGGTAACATCGAAGGCTGGATCGCTCAGCCCTCCTTCTCCCAATCGGCTCCGATCGGCTTGCGTTCGATCGCGGCCGAATCCGAGGCAAGCTCGCGCGCTTCCCGGAGATCCTGGCTATCCGCTTCGGATGGCTCGGCCCCGGCGCGCTTCGTCCGGTGCAGGGCCAGTTCGAACAGGATCGGAAAATGGTCGGAGCCGATGTGCGGCAGCCGCTCGACCGACACGACGCGGAACTGCGGGTCATGGAAAAGATGATCCAGCGGCCAGCGGAGGAACGGGAAACGGGCGTCGAAGGTGCTGAACAGGCCCCGCCCGACCCGCGGATCGAGCAGGCCGGTCAGCCGCTGGAATCGACGCGTGGTCCGCGACCAGGCGACGTCGTTGAGATCGCCCGTGACGATGGCGGGCAGCGGATCCTTCTTGACCTCGGCGGCGACGAGGACGAGCTCCCCGTCGCGGCCGATCGTATCCTCGTACGGCACGGGCGGCTCGGGATGGACGGCATAGAGGCGGATCTGCTCTCCGCTTCTGAGCCTCACGACGGTGCGCACGGACGGGATGGTGTCGAGAACGAGAAAGCGGAGCTCCGGCGCCACGAGCGGCAGCCTGGATAGAAGCGCCATCCCATAGGTATTATCGCACGGCCATTCGATACCGTAAGGCATCTCCGCCTTCAGGGGCCGCAGCGCCTCCACCCACGCCTCGTCCACTTCCATCACGATCGCGATGTCGGGGCGCCGCTCACGGATCAATTCTACCAGCGCCCCGAATCGCCGGTTCGACATCTTCACATTGGCGGAAAGGATGCGCAGGACGGAGGGGTCCTCCGCACTGCCCTCGTGGCCGAGCGATTGCACAGGATGGAGCGGCGTGAACCGAACGCAGTTAGCCGCCTGGACGAGGATGACCGCAAACTGCAGCCCAACGAGCACGAGCTCCGGGGTGCCGCCCGGGCCCACCAGCACCGTGACGAGGATGAGGATGGCGGCAAGCGCTGCGATCTGCACGCGCGGGAAATCGCAGACCCTCACGATGCCGTGCGGCCACGGGACCCACGGCAGGATTGTGGCGACTACGAGAAGCGCCGTGAGAGTGGCGATGAGGACGATGGTCAAGCTTTATGCGGACCGTATCTGGGCGAGCGCTCGTAGCTCCTATAGGCGGGGATCGTACCAGATTTGAGGAAAAGCAGATTTAACATCGCCACGTTTCGGGGCGAGGGCCCGCACCAGATTTAGCGATAGCTGCCAGTGCTTTGGGAGTGAGGCGCGAGCCCATTGGGGCCATGGCCGATATGGTCGCCGCGTTATGGCTGCGCCCGCCCGCGAATGTGGCGGAGAAGGACTCTCAGGCCGCTAATAGCCTTCGATCAACAGGCGCTTGCGCATCGCCTTGCGATGGCGGCGCATGGCCTGGGCCTGTTCCCGGACGCGCCGCTCCGACGGTTTCTCGAAAAAGCGCCGGCGCTTCATCTCCCGAAATGAGCCCTCGCGCTGCATCTTTTTCTTCAGCACGCGCAGGGCTTGATTGATGTCGTTGTCCTTGACGAAAACCTGCATGATCAACCCTTCTGGCCAGAAGCCACCGCCTTGGATGCCGGCCCTCGTGTTTGCCCCCAATGCCGGAAGACCCTGCGCGGAGGCTGGCCAATCTGCGCGGCGAGATCCGTCGGCAATTCGTCCATGACGAGTGGATGATCCTCGGCCAGCAGACGCCGCAAACCCAAGGAAGGCGGGCCTTGCGGCCGGCGGTAGACGCCGCTGACCAGAACGCGATCGGCCAGCAGTCTGTCAATGAGCGTGCCATCCGCCTGGATGGCGCGTTCGGCATGGGTGAACGCGTTTTCTATCTGAAGCGGGGCCGGAGGCGTCAGCCGCACCGGGTGGCATTGCCCGGACACGGCGACAAGCAAGATCCCGCCTGCGCGCTCCTGGAGCTGATCCCCCGGAACGGCGCGCGTTTGCCAATAGACCGGCTCGCTGAGGCGTTGGGGAGCCGTGCCCGACCGGCTCGTCTGCATCTCGTGGTTGACATAGACGCGGCTGGGCCGGCGCCCGACCAGGCGGTAGAGGACGATTGGTGCATGAACATCGAGAGAGCGGTTTGCGGGGGGCAGGAACTGGACCATGCCGATGATATGGGGACGAGCATCGGAAATTGCGAATGAAGGAGGCGAAAGGTGTAATCGGCCACGCTCCAAGCGAGCCATCTTCCTGAGAATCCCGCAGCGTAACCCGGCCGGTGCTCGGGCGCATTCGAGCGGCGTCTAAAAGCGGCGACCGCGGCGAATATGATTGACTTTCGGGCTTCGGAAGCGCCCGATGCACCTGCAGGACGGCCGCCAATTTCGGTCGTCTATGGTCCAGGACCGAGCAGCCGCATTCGCTGCACAGCACCTGCTCAAGGTGCAGCTCCCTCCACACCATTCAGCTTTCGGCAGAGGGAGAGTGGTCATGCTTGAGCGGGATGAACTTAACTGCGCGTTGTGCGGACACACGACTTTCACCATGCATCGCGGCCAGCTCCATTGCTGCAAATGCGGTGCCGGCACGACTGACGTCGTGACCACATCGGCAAGCCTGCATCAGTTGGAAAATGCCTTTGAGCCCAAAGGCGGCAGATGATGCTGGAGGTTGAATTCCATGTACAGGGATTGGAAGAACTGGTTCGAGCTCAACTCGCAAAGTCTGACAGACACGGTTCTGGTCCTTCTTTCCGTCATCTTGCTCGTTCTGCTGATGGGCTGGGCTCTTTAGGAGAGCTGGCCAATGGCTGACGACGCAATCGATCTGGATGAACATCGCGGAATGATGGCTCAGCGGGCGACGGACATCCGTCGTCGGCGGTCGGGTTATGAGGCCGTCCAAGCAACTCTCCGACAGCAGCAGGAGCAATTGGAGGAATTTCTCTTGGCGGCGCCATCGGCGACCTGGCCGGAAGTCGCCGAGAAGGCCGCCTATCTACTCACTCAATTCGCTGCATCGACCGAGGCGCGGGACCCGCGCCGGCAACAGCTGATCAGCAATGTGTTGGACGATTTTCGGCGGCTGTCCGGAGAGCTTTCGGATCCGGACAATCCCTCAGATTGAGAGCGCGCAATCACTCCGATGGCGCGTCGCAGCCCATTTAGATCCCGGCGTTTCGGGAAAGGAAGGAAGCTAAGGTGACGGGCACGTTCATTCGGTTATTTTCCTGTCTTGCGCTATCGTGGCAGTTCGCTGTTGTCCCCAGCGTTGCCCTCGCCGACAGCCCCCTGAAGGTTGTGCCGGAGAACGCACATGGGAAGACTTATGGAACGGGATGGGAGTGCGATCCAGGCTATCGAGAAGAGGGCGAGACCTGCGTGACGATAACGGTGCCTGCAAATGCATTCCCTACAAACACGTCCTACGGATCGGGCTGGGAGTGCAACAGAGGTACACTGAGCGCTCTGGGGCGTGTGCGGCCGTTGCCCTACCGCCGAATGCGCACCTAAATCCCTACGGGGATCGATGGGAGTGCGATCGCGGCTATACAAGGACCGCGGAGGCATGTGTCGCGATCAAGGTACCTGAACACGGTTTCCTGGTGGATTCGTCTTATGGCCCTGGCTGGGAATGCGATCGTGGCTTCCGTGAGACCGATGACAGCTGCGTCGCCATAGAGGTGCCTGAGAACGGGTATTTGACCGATTCTCCCTACGGACCTGGATGGGACTGCAACAGAGGCTACCGAGCCGTCGGCGAGGCATGCGTCGCGATCAAGGTGCCGGAAAATGGGTATCTTGAGAATGCGTCGTCCTTTGGGTCCGGATGGAAATGCGACCGCGGATATCGGGCCGTGGATATCAGCTGCGTCCCTGTCCAGCTTCCGGAAAAGGCTCACCTCGATTATTCGGGGACTGACTGGGAATGTGATCGACCCTACCGAAAGCAGGAGGACGGGTGTGTCCTCCGATAAAGCTCGCCAAGCGCCGGCATCCTGCAGCCGCGTCTTCGGCTGTGTCGGCGACCGCTCGCGGACATGGACGCCCTGACACAAGAACTGGGGCAGGAGCGCGGCGGCCATACCGAATGGGCTGAAAAGGGGCCTGCACTCGTCCTCCTCGGCGGAAGTGCGGGGATGGGCCTTGAGGGGGTGGCGTCACCTTCCTCGAGCCGAGGGTTGAATCCCCCAGCGCAAGGGCTTTATCTGTAGGACACTGTCGGCGCGGCGGTTCGGCGACCGATACTGTCCGCAGAGCTGTGGCTCTCATGATCGCGAGTCCCTTGTCCTCATTCCATCCGGCGGTTGCCGCATGGTTCGAAAGCTCCTTCCCCGCGCCCACCCCGGCGCAGGCGGAAGCATGGC
>JAREAF010000129.1 GCA_029240475.1 Rhodospirillales bacterium
GGAGACACCGGCGGCGACACGGGCGGTGACACCGGCGGGGATACCGGGGGAGCACCGGCGGCGACACGGGTGGAGACACCGCCGGCGACACCGGCGGGGATACCGGGGGAGACACCGGCGGCGACGCGGGCGGAGACACCGGCGGCGATGCGGCTGACGGCGGAACGGCCGGCTAGCTCAGACCGTAGGCGATGGCTTGGAGCGGCAGCTGCCGCTCACCTCTGAGCCCGCATGGATCGCTTGCCGACCTGCTCCATGCCTGGCGCGCTTGGCGGGGTCGAGGATGCCGGACCGTTCTTGCCCTCGTCCTCATCGAGATAGGCCAGCACGATCCGGCCGAGCAGGCCGGAGCCAAGGATGATCACCGGAGCGATCAAGAGCAGAAGAAAGCTGAGCGTAAGCCCCGGACCGCCCATCAGTTCGACCCCTCCCGGTGCATCCCCAAGCGCCCACAGGCCAAAAGTCAGCCCCGGCGCCAAAAGCCCCGCGCCGGCGAGAAAGCTGGCCACGCGACCCGACTTCAGACGCATGCTTGGAGGCCCCTTCGCGCTGTCTGACGCGAGCAGGGTATGGGCCAAACCCCTACCGGGCGCTAAACGGGTCCGGTCGCGGGGATTTTGCGAAAACCCGGTAAGGCGGCCTCAGCTCTCGTCCGCAAGGATCCCGCTCTGCCCGGGCGGGCAGGGGACCTGCATCAGGGCGCGCGCGCCCGCCTCGGTGACGACGGATTCCACGATCCTGTAGCAGGTCTGCTGCTGCGGCCCGGCGCAGGCCGCGCAGGCCAGCAGGAAGGGGGTCAGCGCGATCCAGCGTGCCATGGACTGTTTCCGCCTCATCGATCGACGGGAAGAGACGCCTGAGAGGAACGAGGGCTGCGAGGGCGCCCGGGGGATGTGACTTCTCTCCGCAAAGCTCCTGTGCCCCGGCTGCATCGGAAGGAAATCCCCAAGGATTTAGCCCGGACGCTCCTCTTGGGCCGAGCGCGGCATTAACCATAGGCTCATTCCCATTCCGCACGTGGGTGGACGGCGGCAGACATCATTCGAGCCGGGGGGCGCGAGGGATGGAGCCGGACCGATACTGGCTGCTGCTGCTGGCCGGGGCGGCAGCGCTGCTCGCGCTCATCGTCCTGGACCGGACGGTGCTATGAAGCTGGCGGTCGCGGCCCGCCGACGCTGCGCCCGCATCGCCGGGATTTTTGGGACTCGCCTCGCGCCCGAATTGGAGCGGAGCCCGCGCGGAAGCGTGGGCCCCGATCATCCGCCGCAGCGGAGGCGTGCCGACGGCGCCAGAGCCAGCGGCGCCCCCAATCACGTCGAGCTGTGCGTTTGCTGGAATGGTGGAGCCGAGGGGAATCGAACCCCTGACCTCTACAATGCCATTGTAGCGCTCTCCCAACTGAGCTACGGCCCCAGCCCGGAAGGCTGCGGCGGTCGGGATTCGTCCGCAGCCCTGGAAATCGCGGGCGAGAAGCTATGAGAGCCTCCCGCCCCTGGCAAGGGAAAATTGGGCGCTTGCGGCGTCGCTAGCGGTCGTCCTCCGGATCGACCTGGTCGATGACTTCGGCCATGTCGTCCTCGTCTTCGCCGAGCTCGGAGGCGTCTTCGATCAGGTCCTCCTCCTCCTCCTCGCCCTCTTCCTCCTCGGCGGCATCCTCCTCGACGGCGGCATCCTCGCCTTCCTCCTCCTCGACGCCCTCGGCCTCGGCCTCGGCCTCGGCTTCGGCCTCCACCTCCTCCTCGGGCGCTTCGGCCTCCGGCGCCTCGACCTCGGCCACCACGGGCTCGCGCTCGCTCACGACCGAGCGGCTGCGTCGCGTGCGCAGCAGCGCCTCGGGGTCGAACTGAGTGCCGCAGCTCGGGCAGGCGATCGGATCGCGCAGCAGGTCGTAGAAGCGCGTCCCGCAGCTATGGCAGATGCGTTTGGTGCCCCATTCCGGTTTCGCCAAGGCGGATCCCTCTCTCAAGCAGGCATGGCTCTTGCGCGCGAAAACGGCGCGGAGATGCCATGGGCTCCCGGTCCCTGTCAAAGGATTTGCACGGCCACCCGCGCATGGTAGGAAGCGCCTCGTCCAATGCCCTGAAACCGGCCCTCGTCAGCCATGCACGTCGCCGCGCCCCGCCCGCTGATCTCCCGCCCCGCCGGCGCGCTGGCCGCAGGGCGGGTGCGCGTGCCGGGCGACAAGTCGATCTCCCATCGCGCGCTGATGCTGGGCGGCATCGCGACCGGCGAGAGCGAGATCCATGGCCTGCTCGAAGGCGAGGACGTCCTGCGCACGGCGGCCGCGATGCGCCTCTTGGGCGCGGAGGTCGAGCGTGGGGCGGACCGAGTCTGGCGCGCCTGCGGGCGCGGCGTCGGGGCGCTCATTGAGCCCGAGGACGTGCTGGATCTCGGCAATTCCGGCACCTCGGCGCGGCTGCTGCTCGGCCTCATCGCCAGCCATCCCATAACCGCCTGCATGACGGGGGACGCCTCCCTCCGCCGGCGTCCGATGGGCCGCGCGATGCAGCCGCTCACGGAGATCGGGGCGCGCTTCGTGGCGCGCGCGCATGACAGGATGCCGCTCGCCATCGTCGGCGCGGCCGAGCCGATGCCGATCCGCTACCGGCTACCCGTCGCCTCGGCCCAGGTGAAGTCGGCGGTGCTGCTGGCCGGCCTCAACACGCCCGGCGCCACCACCGTCATCGAGCCCGAGCCGACGCGCGACCATAGCGAGCTGATGCTGAGGCATTTCGGCGCCCGCCTGACCATCGAGCATGGCAAGGACGGGGCGCGCGTGACGACGCTCGAAGGCCAGCCGGAGCTCACGGGCCGCGTCATCCGCGTGCCGGGCGATCCCTCCTCGGCCGCCTTCCCGGCGGTGGCCGCGCTGATCCGTCCGGGCTCGGAGGTCACGATCGAAGGCGTCGGCCTCAATCCGCACCGCACCGGGCTATATGAGACTTTGCGCGAGATGGGCGCGGACATCCGCGTCCTCAATGCGCGCGAGGAGGCGGGCGAGCCGGTGGGCGATCTCCAGGTCCGCGCCGGGACTTTGCGCGGCATCGAGGTCCCGGCGAGCCGCGCGCCCTCGATGATCGACGAATATCCGATCCTCGCCGTCGCCGCCGCTTTCGCCGAAGGCCGCACCGTCATGCGGGGCCTCGCCGAGCTGCGCGTGAAGGAGAGCGATCGCCTGTCCGCCATCGCCGAAGGCCTCTCCCGCTGCGGCGTCACGGTGGAGGCGGGGCCGGACAGCCTGACCGTGGAGGGGGTGGGAACGCCGCCCAGGGGCGGCGCAACCATCGCCACCCGGCTCGACCATCGCATCGCCATGGGCTTCCTGGTGCTCGGGATCGGCGCGGCCGAACCGGTGACGGTCGACGATGCCGCCCCGATCGAGACCAGCTTCCCGGGCTTCGCCGAGCTGATGAACCGGCTCGGCGCGGATATCGCCGAGCCGAAGGCATGATCGTCGCGGTCGACGGGCCGTCGGCCTCGGGCAAGGGGACCTTGGCCCGCCGCCTCGCCATGGCCCTGGGGCTGGCTTACCTCGACACCGGGCAGATCTACCGGGCGGTCGCCTCCAAGGTGCTGGCCGCGGGCAAGGACCCGGCCGACCCCGCCGCGGCGGTGGCGGCGGCCAGGGCGCTCTCCGCCGACGACCTGACCCGCCCCGACCTGCGCGCCGAGCATGTGAGCCAGGCCGCCTCGATCGTGGCGGCGATCCCGGCGGTGCGCGAGGCGCTGCTCGGCTTCCAGCGCAGCTTTGCCAACGAGCCGCCCGCCGATGCCGAAGGCGTCGTCCTGGACGGCCGGGACATCGGCACCGTGGTCTGCCCCGAGGCCGAAGCCAAGCTGTTCGTCACCGCCTCCCCGGAAGTGCGGGCGCAAAGGCGGCATGAAGAGTTGATCGCGCGGGGCGCGGACAGTATATATGCGCGCGTCCTCGAGGACATGAAGGAGCGCGACCGCCGCGACGAAAGCCGTGCGGTCGCCCCGTCCCGGCCGGCGCCGGACGCCCTCGTGCTCGATACCTCATCGCTCGATCCGGACGAGGTGTTCGAGACCGCGCTCGCCTTCATCAGGCAGCGCTGCGGCCTCTGATCGCCGGGCGGGAGATCACCTCCAACGCCTCCTGGCAAGACCGCCGGACCCAACCGGCTGGCCGGATAAACCATTGTCGTTAGGAAAGGACCTATCAGTTCATGGCCAAAGCCACCGCCACCGCCTCCCGAGACCAAGCCTCCGAGAGTTTCGCCGCCCTCCTGGATGAATCGCTGGGCCAGGCCCGCAGCCTGGAAGGCGCCGTCCTGCGCGGCCGCGTCGTCTCCATCGAGAACGACAGCGCGCTCGTCGATGTCGGCCTCAAGTCCGAGGGCCGCATCGCGCTCAAGGAATTCGCCGCGCCCGGCCAGCGGCCCGAGATCAAGGTCGGCGACACCGTCGAGGTCTATCTCGAGCGGATGGAGGACAAGAACGGCGAGGCCATGCTCTCGCGCGAGAAGGCCCGCCGCGAGGAGGCCTGGACGCAGCTCGAGAAAGCCTTCCAGCAGAACCAGCGCGTGCAGGGCGTGATCTTCGGCCGCGTCAAGGGCGGCTTCACCGTCGACCTCAACGGCGCCGTCGCCTTCCTGCCGGGCAGCCAGGTCGACATCCGCCCGGTGCGCGACATCGGCCCGCTCATGGGCTCCCCGCAGCCCTTCCAGATCCTCAAGATGGACCGCAGCCGCGGCAACATCGTCGTGTCGCGCCGCGCCGTGCTCGAGGAGAGCCGCGCGGAGGCCCGCAACGAGCTGGTCGCCAGCCTCGCCGAGGGTCAGGTGCTGAACGGCGTCGTCAAGAACATCACCGACTACGGCGCCTTCGTCGATCTGGGCGGCGTCGACGGCTTGTTGCACGTGACCGACATCGCCTGGCGGCGCATCAATCATCCCTCCGAGGCGCTGTCGATCGGCCAGAGCGTCAAGGTCCAGGTGATCCGCTTCAACCCGGAGACCCAGCGCATCAGCCTCGGCATGAAGCAGCTCGAGGCCGATCCCTGGGAAGGCGTGCAGGCCAAATACCCGGTCGGCACGCGCTTCAAGGGCCGCGTCACCAACATCACCGACTACGGCGCCTTCGTGGAGCTGGAGCCGGGGATCGAGGGCCTCGTCCATGTCTCGGAGATGAGCTGGACCAAGAAGAACGTGCATCCCGGCAAGATCGTCTCGACCAGCCAGGAGGTCGAGGTGATGGTGCTCGACGTCGATCCGGTGAAGCGCCGGATCAGCCTGGGCCTCAAGCAGTGCCTGGAGAATCCCTGGGCGTCCTTCGCCGAGCGCCATCCGGTCGGCTCGGAGATCGAGGGCGAGGTCAAGAACATCACCGAGTTCGGCCTCTTCGTCGGCCTGCCGGGCGAGATCGACGGCATGGTCCATCTCTCCGACATCGACTGGCAGAAGCCGGGCGAGCAGGCGATCCAGGACTACAAGAAAGGCGAGCGCGTCCGCGTGAAGGTGCTCGATGTGGATCCCGAGAAGGAGCGCATCAGCCTCGGCATCAAGCAGCTCTCGCCCGATCCGCTCGCCGGCGCGGCGCAGACGGTGAAGAAGGGCTCCATCGTCACCTGCACGGTCACGGGCCTCACCGACGGCGGCATCGAGGTGAGCCTCGCGGACGGTCTCACAGGCTTCATCCGCAAGACCGATCTCGCCCGCGAACGCTCCGAGCAGCGGCCCGACCGTTTCGCCGTCGGCGAGAAGGTCGATGCCAAGATCACGCAGTTCGATGCGAAGACCCGCAAGGTGACGCTCTCGATCAAGGCGCGCGAGATCGACGAGGACAAGCAGGCCATGGCCGAGTTCGGCTCGTCCGATTCCGGCGCCAGCCTGGGCGATATCCTCGGCGCGGCGATCTCCAAGGCCCGCGCCGAGCGGACCACCAAGGACGAGGACAAGGACGAAGAGTAAACGCCGCCTTCCCGAAACGGGAGGAGGGTCCACCCAAAGAAGGCCGCCTAGCCGCCCGAGTTAAGGGCAGCAGGCGGCCTTCTCCTTTATGATGCGCCCCCGCAAGGGACAGTGAATGCGCCGATGACCGAGGACCAGACCAGCCCCGCCGAGCCTCCGGCCCCGCCCGCTGAGCGCAGCCGCGAGCCATTCCATCTCGGGCTGCTGGCGCGCCTGCGGGCCTATTTCCTCGCCGGCGTCTTGGTGACTGCGCCGGTCGCGATCACCTTCTACATCGTCTGGCTGATCGTCTCCTTCATCGACGCCCGGGTCAGCGGCCTCATTCCGGAACGCTACAACCCGGAGACGTACCTGCCCTTCGGCATCCCCGGCCTTGGGCTGGTGATCGCGATCGTCGCGCTCATCCTGATCGGGGCAGCCACGGCTGGCTATCTCGGCCGCGTCATCGTCCGCATCAACGATGCGGCGCTGGCGCGCATGCCGGTGGTCCGCTCGATCTATGGCGCGACCAAGCAGATCTTCGAGACGGTGCTGGCGCATAAATCGACGGCGTTTCGGCAGGTCTGCCTGGTCGAATATCCCCGGCGCGGCATCTGGTCGATCGGCTTTATCACCGGCAAGACGGTCGGGGAGGTGCAGGAACGCACGGCCGAGGAGGTGCTGAACGTATTTCTGCCGACGACGCCCAATCCCACCTCGGGCTTCCTGCTGTTCGTGCCGAGACGGGACATCATCCTGCTCGAGATGAGCATTGAGGACGGGATCAAGATGGTCATCTCCGGCGGCATCGTCACGCCGCCCGACAGCCGCCCGGAGCGCCTGGCCCATGGGCAGTCCGGCTTGAAGGTGGCCGGTCAGTAACAGTCGGCCACGCCGAAATATTTGAAATGGCAGGCAATCTTGACACCTAAGGCCCGGCGGGGGCAGGCTGCCGGACACGAGGAAGGGGCGCGCATAACACACCCGCATCGATCGGTTCGTCCGCTCGGGGGCTGACGGCGCCTCGGCTTTGCGAATGCTGATGCTACCGGGGCACTTACGCCTATGACCAAGTCCGAGCTGATCCTCAGGATCGCCGAGCTCAACCCGCACCTGTACCAGCGCGACGTCGAGCGAATCGTCTCCACCATCTTCGAGGAGATCACCCGCGCGCTCGCCCGCGGCGACCGCGTGGAGCTGCGCGGATTTGGCGCTTTTTCGGTGCGCCGCCGCGACTCCCGCACGGGCCGCAACCCGCGCACCGGGGCCGCGGTCGATGTGGCGCAGAAGTCGATCCCCTTCTTCAAGACCGGCAAGCAGCTGCGCGACCGGCTGAACGAGGGCGTCTAGACTCCAGAGGAGGGGAGCCGCCGCCCCGCTCCTTCCAACGGCGGCCGCGAGATCCGAAAGGGCTGATCGGACGTGAAGCATTTTTCCTGGCTCATCACCCTGCCGATCACGCTTGCGGTGGTCGTGTTCGCGGTCTCGAACCGCACGCCGGTCGAGATCGACTTGTTCCCGTTCCCGTGGCACCCGGTGCTGCCGGCCTATCTTCTGGTCCTGGGCAGCCTGTTCCTGGGGTTCCTCGTCGGCGGGGCGATCGCCTGGCTGGCGGGCGCGCCGCAGCGCCGCCGCGCCCGGCGCCTCACCATCGAGGCCGACCTCCTGTCGCGCGAGCTGGCCGAGGCGCGGCGCAAGC
>JAREAF010000130.1 GCA_029240475.1 Rhodospirillales bacterium
AAGGCGGCCGGGCTTGCTGTTTCGCTCACAGTTCTTAGATAATGAAGCGTCGGGGTCAGCCGCGCAGGGCCGCATTACCGGCCTGCCGAGGCTCCGTTTTTCCTTAACGCAATTGGGTCTTGTGAGGCCATGCCGTTTTATCCTCAGGAACGTCTCGCCCTCTTCATCGACGGCGCGAACCTGTACGCGGCCGCGCGCGCGCTCGGTTTCGACATCGACTACAAGCGGCTTCTCGATCTTTTCGCGACCAAGGGCCGCCTGGTGCGCGCCTTCTACTACACCGCCCTGGTCGAAGATCAGGAATATTCTCCCATCCGGCCGCTGGTCGATTGGCTCGACTACAACGGCTACACGATGGTGACCAAGCCGACCAAGGAGTTCACCGACGCTTCCGGCCGCCGCAAGATCAAGGGCGATATGGATATCGAGCTGGCCATCGACCTGATGGAGATGGCCGAGCATCTGGACCATGCGATCCTGTTCTCCGGCGACGGCGACTTCCGCCGCCTCGTCGAGGCGGTGCAGCGCAAGGGCGTGCGGGTGACGGTGGTCTCGACCATCCGCACACAGCCGCCGATGGTGGCCGACGAGCTGAGGCGCCAGGCCGACCACTTCGTCGAGCTGCAGGATCTTTCGCCCTCGATCGCGCGCCAGCGCGAGGGCGGGATGCGCGAGGCGGGCGGCCGCAGCGAGCCGCGCGAGCGTCCGGCTCCGGGCGAGAACAGCAACTCCGACCTCGCCACAGCCTGACCTGAAGGCCGGGAGCGATGGCCGCGCCCGCCCCAGCTGCGCCCGAGGCGGAGCCGGGACGCGACTGCCCGCTCTGCCCCAGGCTGGCGGCGTTTCGGGAGCAGAGCCGCGCCGCCGCGCCGGACTGGCACAATGCGCCGGTCCCGTCCTTCGGCGGGACCGACGCGCGGCTGCTCGTGGTCGGGCTCGCGCCGGGGCTGAAGGGGGCCAACCGGACCGGCCGCCCCTTCACCGGCGACTATGCCGGCGAGCTGCTCTACTCCACCCTGCTGAAATTCGGATTCGCGGAGGCGAACTACGCCGCCGATCCCGCCGACGGCCTCGTGCTGACCGGAGCGCGCATCACCAACGCCGTGCGCTGCGTGCCGCCGGAGAACCGGCCGACGCCGCTCGAATCCGCGACCTGCCGCCGCTTCCTCGCCGCCGAGATCGCGGCGATGCCGAAGCTGCGCGCGATCCTCGCGCTGGGCAGCATCGCCCATGCCTCGGTGCTCGCGGCATTGGGCGAGAAGCAGGCGCGGTTCCCCTTCGCCCACGGCACGCTGCACGCTCCAAGCGGCGGCCTCATCCTGGCCGACAGCTATCACTGCTCGCGCCTGAACACGAACACCGGCCGCCTCACCGAGACGATGTTCCACCAGGTGTTCGCAGACCTGGCGCAGGCGATCGGCCCCGCCGATCAGGCCATGTCTCGTTGAGGGGCTAACCGAGGACGGGCGTATGGAATACGAAAACGGTCGGATCAAAGGCTTTGAGCTTAAATTCAAGAGCTTGAATAAGGATATCGAAAGGTATCAGTTCGCGCTCCTGGACCTGCTCGAGGCGGGAAAAATCGAGTTGGTCCCCCCAGCAAAATCCCTCATCGCCAGCCACTATTATGATGAGGGATATGCATGGATTGTAGATTCCTATTTTGAAAGAGGATTATTGGACCAGCTTGAGCGCTATTTCACGCCCGAGGGAGAGGTGCACTTCCCCCCCGGCGAGACAACGCGAAAATACCTGGACCGAATGCTTGAGATGGGCGAGAGCGCGCGCGTACGCCGCATATGGCGCGCTTATATCATGCTCATGAAGACGGAGTATTGGTTTTACGTCAGACAGGGGCAGAAATACGAGGAACTCGTCGCGCAAATCCCCGGATTGAAAAGGAGGCTGCTCAGTGTGATGACCGATTACCGCGCATTGCTGGTGAAGACGGGGGCCACGGCCGCGAAATTGGCGCGCCTCGATGCGGATATCGCCGCGATCGAGGCGGAGAAGCGTCCGAAGCCGAAGGGCAAAACAGACAATCGCCAGATGACCGAGGATGTGTTCTGGGAGCTCATCGATCATGGCCTTGGCGAGCAATCTCTCGGCGAACGGCTCGACACGCTCCCCGAACGGTTGGCCCTGTTCAAGCCGGCGGAGATCCGTAGATTCGATCAGATCCTTCGCCACATGGATAATGCCGCATATCGCAACGATATCTGGGCGCTGGCTTACCTGCTTCGCGGGGGATGCTCAGATGACAGTTTCGAGGAGTTCCGGGGCTGGTTGATCTTGCAGGGACGCGAAGTCTTCGAGGCGACACTTGCGAATCCAGACGATTTCGATGTGGCGCTTTATCATGGCGAGAGCGGCGGAATGGACGCGCTCCGCGACGCCGCGCCATCGGCCTTTGATTTGCGTGAGGGCAAACCCATGAAGCCGGTCAAGGCGCCTTTGCTCGAATTGAAAGGTCCCTACATCGATGAAGAGGATTTCGCCAGCTATCTGCCAAGAGTTGCCGCCGCAATGAGGGCGGCTTAGGGATCAGGGAGACTGGCTCACCCCCTGTTCCGCATCAGCCGCGCCTTGTCGCGCTTCCAGTCCTTCTCCTTCTCGGCGGCGCGCTTGTCGACCTTGCGCTTGCCGCGCGCCAGGCCCAGCTCGACCTTCACGATGCCGCGCGGGTTGAAATAGAAGGAGAGCGGCACGACGGTGACGCCCTCGCGCCGGATCTGGCCCAGGAGCCGGTTCATCTCCCGCTTGTGCACCAGGAGCTTGCGCGCCCGGCGCGGCTGGTGGTTGAAGCGATTGGCCGCCTCATATTCCGGGATGTAGGCGTTGAAGAGATAGAGCTCGCCGCCCTGCTCGCCGGCGAAGGCCTCGCCGATCGAGGCCTTGCCGCCGCGCAGCGCCTTCACCTCGGTGCCGACCAGCATGATCCCGGCCTCGACCGTGTCCTCGATGAAATAGTCGTGGCGCGCCTTTCGGTTCTGCGCCGCGATCTGCGCGGGCGCAGCGGATCTGGCCATTCAAAGCTCCCTTGGATCAGGCCGCGGCGGCGAGCCGGACCTGCCCCAGCGCGCGCTTGACCCGTTCCTTGCTCGCCTCGGCGATCTCCGATAGCGGCAGCCGGGTCTCGGCCGAGCAGAAGCCGAGCAGGCTCGCGGCGTACTTCACCGGGCCGGGGCTGGTCTCGCAGAACAACGCCTGGTGCAGCGGCATCAGCCGCTCGTTGATGGCCATCGCCGCCTGCAAATCCCCGCGCGCCCAGGCCTCGTGCATGTCAGCGCAGAGGCGCGGCGCGATGTTGGAGGTCACCGAGATGCAGCCATGGCCGCCCTGCGCCAGGAACGGCAGCGCGGTCGCGTCCTCGCCCGAGAGTTGGCAGAATTTCGGCCCGATGGCGAGCCGCGTCGCCAGCGGGCGCGCCAGATCCGCCGTCGCGTCCTTCACCCCGACGATGTTCGGCAGCTTGGCCAGGCGCGCCATGGTGTCGACCGACATGTCGACGATGCAGCGCCCGGGGATGTTGTAGATGACGATCGGCAGGTCGGCCGCGTCATGCACCGCCTTGAAGTGCTGATAGAGACCCTCCTGCGTCGGCTTGTTGTAATAGGGCGTGACCACCAGCGCCGCGTCCGCCCCCGCCTTCTTCGCGTGCCGGGTGAGCTGGATCGCCTCGGCGGTGGAATTGGACCCTGTGCCGGCGATGACCGGCACGCGGCGGCCCGCCGCCTCGATGCAGAGCTCCACCACGCGCATATGCTCCTCGTGGCTGAGCGTCGGGGATTCGCCGGTGGTCCCGCAGGGGACCAGCGCTTTCGTGCCCTGCTTCACCTGCCAGTCCACGATTTTCTGGAAGGCCGTCTCGTCGACGGCTCCGTTGCGGAACGGCGTGATCAAGGCGGTGATCGAGCCCTGGAACATGGCGGTCGGCCCCCTCTGGAGCGCCGGGAGGATTCCCGGCCTGTCGGCGCGGGATATTACGGCACCTCACGCCCGGGCTCCACAATTTGACGCTTTGGCAAGGATGGCGTGATCTTAATCCGTAACGCGACGTCCGTCTGGTTTCGCGCGGTCCGCTTTTTTAGAATGCGCGCGCCTTTCGACCGACGGCTCCCCACTTCATCAGGACATGTCCTTGCCCAGAGCGACGCTTCGTTTCATCGGCTTTCTCGTGCTGCTGACGCTGGGCGCCTCGGCGCCGGCCTCGGCCGCCCAGCCGCTTTCCGCCGCCGATGCGCAGACCTACCGCACGGCCTTCGACCTCGCGCGCAAGGGCAAATGGACCGATGCGCGCAAGATGGCGGCCTCCGCCAAGGACCCGCTCCTGGAGGAGGTGATCGTCTGGCTCGATTTCCAGGAGCCGGGGCGCGGCGGCACCTTCACCGAGCTGCACCGGTTCCTCGAGAAGCATCCGGACTGGCCGCAGCGCTCGGCCCTGAGGCGCGAGGCGGAGCGGCAGATGCCCGAGTCGCTCCCGGCCCGCGTCGTCATCGACTGGTTCAAGGACGAGCCGCCGCTGACCGGCGCGGGCGCGCTGAAGCTCGCCAAGGCGCTCATGCAGGCCGGCCGCCATGCCGAAGCGGCCGACCTGGCGCGGCGGGCCTGGGTCGAGCTGCCCTTCTCCGCTCAGGACGAGCGCGCCTTCGCCGCCGCCTTCGGGCCCCACCTGCACCCGGCCGAGCACGTCCAGCGCCTCGATCGCCTGCTCTGGCTGGGGGACGATGCCGGCGCGCGGCGGATGTTCTCCCGTCTCGATGCCGGCACGCGGGCGTTGGCCGAAGCGCGGTTGGCCTTGCAGAACATGCGCGGCAATGTCGACGCGCTGGTGAAGAAGGTGCCGTCCGTGCTCCAGGCCGATCCGGGCCTGATCTACGAGCGCGCGCGCTGGCGCCGGCGCAAGGAGCAGTATGTCGGCGCCGCCCAGCTCCTTGACCGGGGCCCCCTGAACACGCCCTTCGCCGAGCGGCTATGGGCCGAGCGCGACGATGCCGCCCGACGGGCCCTCGATCGCGGCGATGCGCAGCTGGCCTACCGGATCGCCAAGAACCACGGCGTGCCGTCCGGCGCCGCCTTCGCCGACGGAGAGTTCCTGGCCGGCTTCGTCGCATTGCGCTTCCTGCACCAGCCCAAGACCGCGCTGGGGCATTTCGAGCTGCTCTATGCCGGGGTGTCCTCCCCTATCAGCGCCGCGCGGGGCGCCTACTGGGCCGGCCGGGCCGCCGAGGCCATGAAGGACCAGGCCAAGTCACAGCAATGGTACGGCTTCGCGGCGCGGCACAGCTCGACCTATTACGGCCAGCTCGCGGCCCAGCGGCTCGGCTGGAGCGAAGCGCCCGATATGACCGACGCGCCCGCCATCCTTCCGGAGGAGAAGGCGACGTTCGAGGCGCGCGAGATGGTGCGCATCGTGCGCGCCCTGGAGCAGGCTGGCGGCCGGGACTGGACCCGCCCCTTCTTCCTGCGGCTGATCGGCGATGGGGCCAGCGGGGAGGACCATCTGCTCGCCGCCGATCTGGCGCTGGAGCTGGGCCGCCACGACCTCGCCCTGACCGCCGCCAAGAGCGGCCGCGGCCGGATCGAGATGGCGCAGCACCTCTTTCCGACGCGCCCGCTGCCGTCCGCCCTCGGCACGGAGGAGGCGCTGCTGCTCTCGGTCATGCGGCAGGAGAGCGCCTTCGACCCCGCCGCCATCAGCTCGGCGGGCGCGCGTGGCCTCATGCAGCTGATGCCCGCGACGGCCAAGTCGGTCGCCAGGCAGAATGGGATGGCCTACCAGCCTGACCGTCTGACGCGGGACCCGGACTACAATGTCCGCCTCGGCAGCGCCTATCTGTCCTCGCTGTTGCGGGGCTATGGCGGGTCCTACGTTTTGGCGCTCGCCGCCTACAATGCGGGACCCGGCCGCGTCCGGCAGTGGATCGCCGAGCATGGCGACCCCCGCAACCCGAAGGTGGACGCGGTCGATTGGGTGGAGCGGATCTCCTTCTCGGAGACCCGGAACTACGTCCAGCGCATCATGGAGACGCTGGCGATCTATCGCCACCGGCTCGGGGCGGGTAGGCTGGCGCTGACCTTGGACCAGGACCTGAAGCGCTGACGCGCCGGAGTTGAGGAATGACCGAGCCCGCCGCCGCCCTGCCGCGCAGCCTCGCCGCCGTCGTATTCGACGCCTACGGCACGCTCTTCGACCTGTCCGCGATCGCGGGCGGCGCGCGCGACGTGCTGGGCCAGGACACAGAGGCCTTCGCCCTGCTCTGGCGCCGAAAGCAGCTCGAATACACCTGGCTGCGCGCGCTCATGGGCGACTATGCCGATTTCTGGCAGGTGACCGGCGAGGCGCTGGACTATGCGCTGGCGGCCATGGGGCGGGAGGACCCCGCCCTCCGCGCGCGGCTGATGCAGCGGCACATGAATGTGCCCGCCTATCCGGACGTCGTTCCCGCGCTCACCGCCCTCAGGGCGCGCCGGCTGAAGACCGCAATCCTCTCCAACGGCTCGCCGATCATGCTGACCGCGGCGGTGAATGCGGCGGAGCTGCGCAAGCATCTCGACCATGTCCTCTCGGTCGAGGCCGTCCGCACCTACAAGCCGCATCCGACGGTCTATGCGCTGGCGCCCGCGGCCCTGCAGTGCGAGCCGCTGGACGTCGCCTTCGTCTCGGCCAATTCATGGGACGTCGCCGGCGCGGCGCATTTCGGCTTCCGCGCCGTGTGGCTCAACCGGGGCAAGGCGCCGGCGGAGCGCCTGCCCGCGCGCCCCGCGCTCGAGATCGCCTCGCTGGCCGAGCTGGCCGGCGCATTGCCGGCGTGACCCGAGATGGCCGAGCAAAGCGCCCTCGAAAGGCTCCCGCTGCCCACGATTGAGGAGGTTCGCGCGGCGGCCTCCAGGCTCGCTCCCGTGGCGGTCAAGACCCCGCTCCTGCGCAGCCAGGCGCTCGACCGCATCGCGGACGCCACGGTCTTGATCAAGCCCGAGCTGCTGCAGCGCACCGGCTCCTTCAAATTCCGCGGCGCCTACAACAAGATCAGCCGCATCCCGCCGGAGCGGCGCAGCCAGGGCGTCGTCGCCTTCTCGTCGGGCAATCATGCGCAAGGGGTGGCGGCCGCGGCGCAGCTCCTGGGCGCACCGGCGACCATCGTCATGCCCTCGGACGCTCCGGCCATCAAGGTGGAGAACACGCGCGGCTACGGCGCCGAAGTCGTGCTCTACGACCGCGACCGCGAGGACCGCGAGGCGATCGCGCGGGAGATCGTCGCGCGCTCCGGCGCGGTGCTGGTGCCGCCCTACGACGATCCCGACATCATCGCCGGCCAGGGCACGGTGGGGCTCGAGCTGGTCGAGCAGGCCGAGGCGCTGGGCTGCCGCCTGGACCTGGTCCTGGCGCCCTGCAGCGGCGGCGGACTGATGGCCGGGATCGCCACGGCGGTCAAGGCGCTCAGCCCCGCGACGCGGCTGATGAGCGTGGAGCCGGAAGGCTTCGATGACATGGCCCGGTCGCTGGCGAGCGGCCAGCGCGAGCGCAACGCGCCCGGCCGGCGCTCGCTCTGCGACGCGCTGATGTCCCCCACTCCCGGCATCCTCACCTTCCGCATCAACCGGGAGCTCACGGCAGGCGGGCT
>JAREAF010000131.1 GCA_029240475.1 Rhodospirillales bacterium
GCCCGTGGAGAACCTTCAGGTCTCGACCGATGCGCCCGCCTGGTACCATCCGGGCCGCTCGGGGTGCTTGAGGCTCGGCCCAACGGTCCTCGCCCGCTTCGGCGAGATTCATCCGCGCGTGCTGAAGGGCCTCGGCATCGACGCGGCGGTGGCCGCTTTCGAGGTGCTGATGGATGCTGTGCCGCTGCCGCGCGGCAAGGCCGGAACGGCGCGCCCGCTCCTCAACCCCTCGCCGTTCCAGCCGGTCACCCGCGACTTCGCCTTCCTCGTGGGTGAGGAGGTCCCGGCCGAGAAGCTGGTCCGCGCCGCCAAGGGCGCGGACAAGGCGCTGATCCGCGCGGTGGCGCTGTTCGATCTCTATACCGGCAAGGGCGTTCCGGAGGGCCAGAAGTCGCTGGCGATCGCGGTCACCTTGCAGGCGCCCGACCGCACGCTGACCGATGCCGAGATCGAGGCGGTCTCGCAGAAGATCGTCGCGCAGGTCGTCAAATCTACCGGCGGCACGCTGCGCGGCTAGCGGCCCGGCCGCCGCAACACGAAGCTCGCCCCGTCCCAGAGCACGAAGTCGCGCGTGCCGCGCCGCACGACCTCAAGGCCGTGCGTTTCGGACAGCCGGTCCAGGTCGCGCCGGTCGGCCTCGAAATCGTCGCGATAGCTGTAATTGAGGATGGCCAGGCTTCCGCCGGGCGCGAGGAGGCGCGCGGCCTCGGCGAACATCGGCTCGGCGATGCCGCTCAGATGCAGGTAGGGGAAGCTGTCCACCGCCAGCACCAGGTTGAAGCCGCCGTCGGGAAACATGGCGAGATCGCGGCCCGAGCTGCGCACCAGCAGAAGATTGCAGGCGCCCGCGCAACGCCGCCGCGCCTCGGCCAGCATGCCGGCCGAGACGTCGACGCCCACCGCGAGCGCACAGCTTCCGGCGAGCGTCGGCAGCATGCGGCCGATCCCGCAGCCCAGGTCGAGGACACGCCGGTCCGGTCCGAGCAGCCCCCAATCGCCGAGCGCGGCGGCGATCTCGCGGCTGGCCGCGTCGAGCAGGCGGGGATCGCCCAGCGTGTAGAGCGCGACGCTGGCCTCCGGATGCGCCGCAACGGCGGCATCGAAGGCCGCCGCCCAGCGCGCCACCGCATCGGCGGGGTCCAGTCCGGGGTTGTGGTTGAGCAGCGCCGAGAGGCGCGGAACCAGCACAGCGGCAGACCCCGCGGCGAAGGCGCGCGCCTGTTTCAGCCGCTCGGCCGATTCCGGCTCTTGGGTCCGGGCGATCTCGATCTCGAAGGCCGAGAGGTCCGCCCCCTCGATGAGGAGATGCATGGCGGCGAGATTGGGCGGCAGGCGCCCTTGCGCGCAGGCCTGGAACGCCGCCTGTGCGCGCGCCGAGAGCGCCGGTTCAACTCGCTCGCCCATCGCCGGAACAACGCCGGAGACGGTCAACCGGTGCCGGTCGATCCGAATCCGCCGCCGCCGCGGCCGCTCGATGGGAGTGCGCGCACCTCGTCCAAGACGGCGCGCGTGACCGGAGCCAGCACGAGCTGGGCGATGCGCATGCCGCGCTGGATCGTCACCGGCTCCTCGCCGAGATTGATCAGGATCACCTGGACCTCGCCGCGATAGTCCGCGTCGATGGTGCCGGGACTGTTGAGCACGGCCAGCCCGTGCCTCAGCGCCAGGCCCGAGCGCGGCCGGATCTGCGCCTCATAGCCCTGCGGCAGGGCCATGGAAAGCCCGGTCGGAATGAGGGCGCGGGCGCTCGGCTGCAAGCCGACCGGCTCGGAGACGGCGGCGAGGAGATCCATGCCCGCGCTCCCCTCGGTCGCATAGTCCGGCAAAGGCAGGCCTTCGCCATGCGGCAGGCGCATGACGGCAACCCGGACCGGCGCGCTCATGCCGCAGACTGCTGCAGATGATCGGCGATGCGCTGCGCGAGGCGGTCGGCGATGGCGCGCTTGCTCGCGGGCTCCCAATCCTCGGCGCCCGCCTCGGTGATCAGGTGCACGCGGTTCTCCGCGCCGCCGAAGATGCCGGTGCCCGGCGAGACATCGTTGGCGAGGATCCAGTCGCAGCCCTTCTTCTTGCGCTTCTCGATCGCGTTGCGGATCAGGTCCTGCGTCTCGGCGGCGAAGCCGATGAGCAGGCGCGGCCGGCGGTTTCCCGCCTCGGCGAGCGTCTTGAGGATGTCGGGGTTGGCGACGAGCGCGAGCTTGGGCGCGGCCGCGCCGGTCTTCTTCATCTTCGCCGGCGCGACCTCGGCCGGGCGCCAGTCAGCCACCGCGGCGGCGCAGACCGCCACCTCGACGGGCAGTGCGGCAAGGCAGGCATCGAGCATCTCGCGCGCGGATTGGACGTGCGTGGTGCGCACGCCCAAGGGATCGGGCTCGGCGGTGGGGCCGGAGACGAGATGCACCTCCGCGCCGAGCGCGGCCAGCGCCGCCGCGATGGCATGGCCCTGCCGGCCCGAGGAGCGGTTGGCGAGGAAGCGCACGGGGTCGATCGCCTCATGAGTGGGGCCGCTGGTCACCAGCGCCGCGCGCCCCGCGAGCCGCGCGCCGGTGCGGAAATAGGTCTCGATCGCGGCCAGGATGTCGGCGGGCTCGGCCATGCGGCCCTCGCCCACCTCGCCGCAGGCGAGATCGCCCGCGCCCGGCCCGACGCGCAAGATGCCGCGCCGCGCCAGCGTCTCGATATTGGCGAGCGTGGCCGGATGCTGCCACATCATGGTGTTCATGGCGGGCGCGATCATCACCGGCTTGTCGGTGGCCAGCAGCGCGGTGGTGGCGAGATCGTCGGCCATCCCGGCCGCCATCTTGGCCATGAGGTCGGCGCTGGCGGGCGCGACCACCACGAGGTCCGCCTCGCGCGACAGGCGGATATGGCCCATCTCGCTCTCGTCGGTCAGCGAGAAGAGGTCGGTATAGACCTTCTCGCCGCTCAGGGCGGCGACCGAGAGCGGCGTCACGAACTCCGCCCCGCCGCGCGTCAGGATCGCGCGCACGGCCGCGCCGCGATCCTTCAGCCGCCGGATCAGCTCCAGCGCCTTGTAGGCGGCGATGCCGCCCGAAATGATCAAAAGGATGCGCTTTCCCGCCAGCATGGGTCCGAGCCTATCCCCCGGCGGCGGGGCCGGGCAAGCCATGCGGCCGGGCCTTGAGGCTGCGCAGAAGGTCGAGCATCTCCCGCCATTGGGCGCGCGCCAGGAGGAGCGTGGCGGCGAAATAGGCGAGGCCCCCGGCCGCGATCTTGCCGAGGAGCGCGGCGATGGCGGGAAGGTCCTGGAGCTGCGATCCCAACGCCCAGACCGCCGCCGCCATGACGGCTGTGGCGAGCGCGGCGGGCCAGGCCTGGAGGTGATAGGCGAGCGGGGAAAGGCCGATCAGCCGGCGGAGCATGAGCGCATTCACCATATAGGCGAGCAGCGCCGCCGCTCCCATGGCCAGCGCGACGGCCGCCGGCCCCCTGGGCAGGGCGAGATAGACCAGGATCGCCGAGGCGGTGGCCTGCAGCAGGGTCAGCGCCAGCCTCAAGCCCGGCCGGCCGATCGCCGTCAGCACGTTGCTGAGGAAGAAGCCCAGCGCATAGACCAGCGTCGGCAGCGCGGAGGCCTGCACCACCGGCACCGCCTCCAGCCATTTGCCGCCGAGCAGGATGGGGACCAGTTCGGGCGCGACCAGCGCCAGCCCCGCGAAGGCCGGAAAGGTGATGAAGGCGATTAGCCGGTACGCGCGGAACAGGCCGCGCAGCAGCGCCTGGCGGTCGTGCTGCACCCGGGCGAAGACCGGCACCACGATGCCTTGCAAGCCGACCACCAGCACCTCGCCGACGATCGAAACGAGCCGCTGCGCGACCGTGTAGAGACCGAGCGGCCCCGCGCCGGCGAAGCGGCCGAGCAGCAGCTTGTCGACCTGGTAGCTGAGGGTCCAGACGAGCTCGTGGCCGAACACCGCGGCCCCAAAGCCGGTCAGCTCGCGGAAATGGCGTGGCGAGAAGGCCAGGCGCGGGCGCCAGCGGCTTGCGCCCCACAGGATGAGGAGGCCGACGACGGCGCCGCCCAGCATCTGCGCGACCAGGCTCCAGACCCCATAGCCGAGGACCGCCAGGGCGATGCCGATCGCCGCCCCGATCACCGCCGATACGATGTGCCGGATGGCGAGCGCGCGAAACCTGAGGTCGCGGCGCAGCTGCGCCTGCTGCACCAAGGTGAGGGCCGTGATCGCCGGAAAGAGGGCCAGCGCCTGCAGCACGGGCGCGAGCCCCGGCTCCCGGAACAGCCGTGCGACCCATTCCGCCGCGGCGAAGGTGAAAGCCGCCACGATCGCGCCGATCGCGAGCTGCGCCCAGAAGACCGCGTCGAGATGCCCCGGCTCCAGATCCTCGCGCTGCACCAGGGCCGTGCCGAAGCCCTGGTCGATGACGAAGCTGCAGAAGGTGAGATACACCCCCGCCAGCGCCATGATGCCGAAATCGGCGGGATCGAGCAGGCGCGCGAGCGCCAGGAACGCCACCAGCGAGACCAGCCGCACCAGCCAGCTCTCCGCCATGACCCAGAGGGCGCTGCGCAGGGCGGTGGCGGTGCGCGACATGCGGCGCCTCAGCGCAGCAAGGAGAGCGCCGCGGCCGCCGCCAGCGACAGCGCAACGGCCCACCCGATCCAGCGATGCCGGTTGCGGCGGTCGCGCCGCTCGAGCGCCATCAGCGTCTCGGGATGGAGCCGCACGCCGCCCTCGCCGAGCCGCGTGAAGGCGCGCTCGGCCTCGGCCACGAGCGCAGGCAGGCGCTGCAGCACGAAGATGGCGTCGTCGACCGCGTCGCGCAGCCGCGCCTCGGGTCCGCGATTCTCGCGCATCCACTCCTCGATCAGCGGCTGCGCCAGCGTCCAGATGTTGAGGCCGGGATTCAGCGCGCGGCTAACGCCCTCGGCCATCAGCATGTTCTTCTGCAGGAGCAGGAGCTGGGGCTGCACCTCCATCTCGAAGGCCTGGCCGATGGCGAAGAGCTGGCCCAACAGGCGGGCGAACGAGATCTCGTTCAACGCGCGGCCGAAGATCGGCTCGCCGATCGAGCGGCAGGCCTGCGCGAAGCGGTCGACCGACTGGGTGGCCGGCACGTAGCCCGCCTCGAAATGCACCTCGGCGAGGCGGCGGTAGTCGCGGTCGAGGAAGGCCAGCAGCATGTCGGCCAGCGTGAAGCGGGTGGCGCGGGTCAGCCGGCCCATGATGCCGAAATCCACCGCGACGATCGCGCCGTCCGCCGCCACCGCCATGTTGCCCGGGTGCTGGTCGCCGTGGAAATAGCCGTCGCGGAACACCTGGTTGAAGAAGATCGCCGCGGCGCGCGCGAGCACGGCGTCGATCTCGTGCCCGGCGGCGGTCAGGCCCGCGCGGTCGTCCATGCGGATGCCGGCGATGCGCTCCAGGGTCAGCACCCGGCGCGCCGTCCGCGCCCAATCCACGGCGGGCACGCGGTAGGTCTCGTCGCCCTGGAAATTCTGGGCCAACTCGGCGGCCGCGGCGGCCTCCAGACGCAGGTCCATCTCCAGCCGCACCGTCTCCTCGAAGGTGCGCACAACCGCGAGCGGCTTCAGGCGCTTGAGGCGCGGCTCGCGCCGCTCGACGATGCCGGCCACCCAGAACATGAGGTCGAGGTCGCGTGCGAAGGCGGCCTCGATCCCGGGGCGGAGCACCTTCACCGCGACCTCGCGCCCGTCGGGCGTCAGCGCGAAATGCACCTGCGCGATCGAGGCGGCCGAGACCGGGTGGTCGGCGAAGTCGGAGAAGAGCGCCTCGACCGGCTGGCCCAGCTCGTCGGCGACGATGCGCCGCGCCTCGGCGGTCGGGAAGGGCTGCAGCCGGTCCTGCAGCTCGGACAGGTCGGCCGCGATCGCCTCGCCCACCAGGTCGGCGCGGGTCGAGAGCATCTGGCCCAGCTTGATGAAGGCCGGGCCCAGCGCGACGAAGGCGCGGGCCAAGCGCTCGCCCGGCCGGCCGTCCGCTTCGCGCCGGCTGAAAGGCCGCAGGATGAGGACCAGCGCGGGCGCGACGCCCAGCGCCTCGACCAGCGAGCGGATGGGCGCGAGCGCCCCATGCCGGTGGAGCGTGCGGGCGATGGCGATGAGCCGGAAGATGTTCCTCAGCGCGCGCAGCATGGGCGACTTCCCCGCGCGCCCGCTACAGCCGCCAGCCCGAATGCAGCGCCGCGATGCCGCCGGTCAGGTTCCGGAAGCGGACCTGCTCGAAGCCGGCCGCGCGGATGCGCGCCGCGAACTCCTCCTGCGGCGGGAATGTGCGGATGCTCTCGGCAAGGTAGCGATAGGACCGGGCGTCGCCGGTCACCGCTTGCCCCAGCGCCGGCAGCACGGCGAAGGAATAGAGATCGTAGAGCCGGTCCAGCAGCGGCAGCACCACGCGGCTGAATTCGAGGCAGAGGAACCGCCCGCCGGGCTTGAGCGCCCGCCGCGCCTCGGCGAGCGCCCGGTCCAGATCGGTCACGTTGCGAATTCCGAAGGCGATGGTGTAGGCCTCGGCCGAGCCGGAAGCGACCGGCAGGCGCTCCGCCTGGCCGGCGACCCATTCGATCCCGGAAAGCATGCCGCGGTCGATCATGCGGTCGCGGCCCACCTCCAGCATCGCGGGGGTGGCGTCGACGACGATCACGCGCCCCGATCCGGCGAGCCGCTCGGCGATGCGGAAGGCGACGTCGCCCGTGCCGCCGGCCACGTCGAGCACCATGCTGCCGGGCCTCGGCCGCAGCCAATCCACCATCTCGCGCTTCCAGAGCCGGTGGATGCCGCCGCTCATGAGATCGTTCATGAGGTCGTAGCGCGAGGCGACGCTCTCGAAGACGCCGCGGACCAGGGCGGGCTTTTCCTCGCGCGCCACCCGGCGATAGCCGAACCAGGGCGAGTCCGGGGACTCGTCGGCGGCTTCGTCTGATTTGGCGGGGTCGGCCATGGCGGCGACACCATAGCGCCTCTGCCGCGATCCGCGCTAGAACGGCCCCGCCATGCCCGAGCTCCCGGAAGTCGAAACCGTGCGGCGCGGCCTCGCCTTGCGGCTGGAGGGCCGGCGCCTCACGCGCGTCCGGCAGAACCGGCCGGATCTGCGCTTCCCCCTGCCGCCCGATTTCGCGGCGCGCCTGCAGGGCCGGCGCGTGGAGGCGGTCCGCCGGCGTGCGAAATATCTCCTGCTCGAGATGGAGGACGGCACCGTGCTCCTCGCGCATCTGGGCATGTCGGGGCGCATGCTCATCGCGCGGCGCGAAGAGGCGGCGAGCGAGCCGCACGATCATGTCGTCTTCGAGACCGAGGATGGCTGGGTGGTGCGCTTCAACGACGCGCGCCGTTTCGGGATCATGGATCTCGCCGAGCGCGGCACCGTCTCCAGCCATCCCTTGCTCGCGGGGCTGGGCCCCGAGCCGCTCGAGCCGGAATTCGACGGGCCGCGGCTGGCGACGGCGCTGGCGGGCCGCGCCACGTCGATCAAGGCGGCCTTGCTCGACCAGCGGATCGTCGCCGGGCTGGGCAACATCTATGTGTC
>JAREAF010000132.1 GCA_029240475.1 Rhodospirillales bacterium
GCGAGAGTCTTTGCCGCGCGCGAGTCCTACGCCCGCGCGGGCCTTGCCGCATTGGCCGCAGCGCTCGGCCTCGGCATCGCACTGACGTCGTTTCGGGCCGGCAGACGCATCAGCGCCGGTGCGGCTCGGAGCTCGGCGCGGCTGCCGTCGGGGCGGGCCGATGCACGAACAGGCGTCCGCGCTCGGTGATCAGCACCGTCGCCAGCGCCAGTACGGCCATGACGCTGAGACCGATCTCCAGCGGCCGCACGGTGCCGTCGAAGGCCTGCCCGATCAACCAGCCGAACAGCGCTCCGGCCGCGGTGGTGTAGGAGCCGAGCACGGAGGACGCCATGCCCGCGACATGCCCCAGCGGCTCCATCGCCATGGCGTTGAAGTTCGGGACCGTCAGCCCGAAGAAGAAGAAGGTGGCCGCCAGGAATCCGCAGAAGACGAGAAGCGGCGGCTGCTCGGGATAGCCGGCAATGGCCATGATCCCGCACACCGCGATATAGGCCAGAAGCGCGGCATGCGAGATGCGCCGCATGCCGAGCCGCATCACCAGCCGTGAATTGACGAGCGAGGAGAGCGCCATGAAGCAGGCGATGCCGCCGAAGGCGACCGGGAAGAGCTGGCCCAGGCCATAGGTGTCGACGAAGATCTGCTGGGCGCTGCCGATATAGCTCATCAGGTTGCCGAACATGAAGCCGAGCGCGATCGTGTAGCCGATGGAGCAGCGGTCGCCCAGAACCGTGCGCAGGGCGACCGCAAGCGCTCCCAGCGACAATGGCATGCGATCCTCGCGATTGCGGGTTTCGGGCAGCCGCAGCGCGCTCCAGAGCAGCGAAAGCAGGCCCGCAACGGCCAGAAACCCGAAGATCCAACGCCATGGCGCGAACGCCAGAATGCCCTCGCCCAGCGCGGGAGCAAGGATCGGCACGATGATGAAGACCATCATCACGAAGGACATGACGCGGGCCATGGCCCTGCCGGCGAAGCGGTCGCGCACGATCGCCATCGCCATGATCCTGGGCGAGGCGGCGCCCAGCCCCTGCCCCGCACGGCTCAAGAGGAGGGCCGAGAAGTCGGGCGCGAGCACCGCTCCGAGCGAGCCGATGGCATAGACGCATAACCCCGCCATGACGACCGGCTTGCGTCCGAACCGGTCCGAGAGGGGGCCGCAAAGCGGCTGGCCGACGGCGAAGCCGAGCAGATAGGCGGTGACGACCAGCTGCTGCCGGTTGGCGTCGGCGATCGCAAAGGAGTCGGCGATGGTCGGAAGCGCCGGAAGCATGACATCGATCGACAGCGCCGTCAGCGCCATCATTCCCGCGATCAGCGCGACGAACTCGGGGAAGCGGATGTCGGCGGGTGCCGATCTTGCTTCCGCAGGCGGCGTGTCTGTGGTCATGAAGACGGTCGATGCCCCGGCTGTGAGTGGCGCAATTCCATCAGACACCGCCTGAAGCGGAGAGTTGCCGGGAGCACGCAAGTGCTCTGGCCAGAGAAGATCGGCCGCTCCCTGGCTGGGAGCGGCCGATGTCTTGTCGCTGTGGCGTTCGGATCGGAAGCGGCGCTCCGGCCAGACCGCCGATCGCGCGAAGCTGACCGGCGACCGTGGAGCGCCGAGGACGGGTCAGGGGCGGGACGGCCGGCACTTGCCGGGGCGCAGCCATTTTCCCTGTTTCCGGGCCGATCGGAGTCTCATCGGAACAAGCGGGCGGTTCCGCCGCGTTCCGTCCCCTGATCCCGCCGGCCCGGCCGCCCGGCGAAGCTTAGACGGACTCCTTGAGCTCCTTGGCGGGGCGGAAGGCGACCTTCTTGCTGGCCTTGATCTTGATCGCTTCGCCGGTCGCGGGATTGCGCCCCATGCGGGCGGGCCGCTTGCGAACGGTCAGGATCCCGAGACCCGGGATGCGGACCTTGTCCCCCTTCTTGAGGTGGCGTCCGATCAGGCCAACGAGATCCGACAGCAGCGCGTTCGCGGTCGACTTCGGAACCTCATGCTCCTCCGCGAGCTGAGTGGCGAACTGCTTGAGGGTCACCGTAGTCTGTGTGGTCTTCGGCATTCTCGTCCCCTGTTGGTGTGAAGTGGCGCGCAAGTATAGGCATTCGGGTCGCAAGCTCAATACGCGTTTGCAGCCTTTTCAGCCTCAATATGCCGGCGACTCGGCCAAAGGCGTCTCGCGGCGGGCGGCCGGTCCAACCCGCTCCGAGTCGCGGCCCATATGCTCCGGCGAGCCCTTGTCACGAACCGCATGAGCGGCATCTGGTCAATGCAACAAAATATTCAGCAACGGCAAATCAGCTCAGCTACTCTTCCGTTCCCAATCGATTTGTGCTTGCTAAGCTCTGAATTTTAGACCACAAACCAATCACAAATAGGAGCTAGGAGATCGTCATGGCGCGGCGTCGTAAAAGCGGTTTTAACGAAGGCGATCTTTCGAAGGGGCAGTTGCGTAAGCTGAACGCACTCCGAAAGTCGCTCGGCGAGGACATCGGAACGCGGGCCTTCTCCGAATGGTACTCAACCCAGGGAGACGGCGCGGCGGAGCCAAACGACAAGAATGCGCGCACCATTACCGAAGCGCTTCAGCCTCTGATCAAGACCGGCAAGCTTCGCATTCCGCGCGGCGGTTACCTGCTCCGGCGCGGTCGCGGCCGGGTCATCGTGGAACGGCCGGAATAGCGGCGTTCGCGCGCCTTGATTGCGGGCCATCGGGCGCAATAGCCGCCCATCGGCCCGCGGTCCGGCACGTCGCCCAGCGCACTGAAGAAGGCTTCGACTACCCTTTTCCGACGAGGTCGCGGGCTCCTTTGGGCCTGTTCAACCGCGCGGCGGAACCCAACATCTTCGCAACTGTCGATGGAGCGCCTCGGCGCGCCAGGGGCCTGAGACAGGACGGAGAGGGAAGTGCCCCATCGCAGGGGAGCCGATCGGCCGGTCGAGTCGGGTAGCTCGGTCACGGACCGGCGGGCCACCGCCAGGACGTGGCTCATCGGCATCGCCGTCGCCCTCGCCGCCGCCTGGACCTTGCGGCAGACGATCTGGGTCACACTTCCCCTGGCGATCTCCTTTTTCGTGGCGCTCGGCGTCTGGCCCATCTGCAGCTGGGTTCAGGAGCGCGTGCCCAGGCGGCTCGGATTCCTGGGCTATGTGGCGGCGATGGCGGCGATCCTGGTCTTGCTCGCGCTGTTCTTCGGCGCGGTCTGGTATGTGGCTCAGCGGATCATCGCCGACTTCCCGCGCTATGCCGACGACTTCCGCCGCCTCTGGGCGGGCCTGTCCGATTGGGCCAACGGGCTGGGCGTGCCGATCTCGGTTCCCGGCCCCGGAGCCGGCGAAGCGGGTGCCAGCGCCGATCAGACGGGCGGCGCCGAATCGGGACTGGACCCGATCACCGGCTTTGCGCTCGGAACGCTGAACTCCGCATGGCAGATCGTCAGCACGATCGTGCTGATCTTCTTCTTCGTGCTCTTGATGCTGATCGAGGCGCCGACCTGGAGGGCAAAGCTCGGCAGCGCCTTCGGCTCGAGCCGGAAGGAGGCCTGGCTCGATTCGGTCAGCGCGATCGCCCAGAGATTCCGCCTCTATCTGGTGCTGAGGACCGTCATCGGCCTGGTCACGGGCTCGCTCTACTGGGCGTGGCTCTTGCTGCTCGGCGTCGACTTCGCGCTGCTGTGGGGGATGATGGCGTTCCTCCTCAATTTCATCCCGACGCTCGGCTCCTTCATCGTCTTCGCCCTGGCGGCGGCATTCGCGCTGATGCAGCTGAAGCTGCAGACCGCGCTGATCGCGGCGGGCGGCCTGCTGCTGATCGAGCAGGTCATGGGCAATGTCGTCGAGCCGCGCTGGCAGGGACGGCGCCTGTCGATCTCACCGCTGGTGGTGCTCGTGGCGCTGCTGGTCTGGGGCTGGATCTGGGGCGTGGTGGGCACGCTGGTGGCGGTGCCGATCACGGTGCTCATGATCATCGCTTTCGCCCACATCCCGGCGCTGCGGCCGATCGCGCTGATGTTGAGCGACGCCGAGAGCATGGAAGGTTTGGGCGAGGCGACCCGCCCGGACTGATCCGTCCGGCGGCTTGCCCACCTTCGGAATTAGCCGAATACTGACGCCTCTCCGCTCTTTCAGGGAGGCAAGCTCATGGCGGCCGAAACTCCTCAGGCGTCCGGCGGGCCGGGCAAGCTCGTGATCCGCAATATCGGCCTGATGCTCAGCGGCGATCTGGCCCGGCCGATCCTCGATGCCGATGCCCTGGTGGCCGAGAACGGCCGCATCGCCGCGATCGGCCGCGTCGCGGACCTCGACCTGGACGGCGCAGCCACAGTCATCGACGCGAACGGCACCACCCTGGCGCCGGGCCTGATCGACAGCCATGTGCATCCCGTCGCCGGGGACTGGACGCCGCGCCAGCTGCAGGTGAATTGGATCGACAGCTATCTGCATGGCGGCGTCACCACCATGATCTCCGCCGGCGAGGTGCATATGCCCGGCCGCCCGCGCGACCCGGTCGGCGTCAAGGCCATGGCGATCTTCGCGCAGCGCGCCTTCGCCGCCTTTCGACCGAACGGCGTCAAGATCCATGCCGGCGCGCCGGTCCTCGAGACCGGGATGACCGAGGAGGATTTCCGCGACATGGCGGAGGCCGGGGTGAAGTACCTTGGCGAGGTGGGCCTGGGCGGCGTCAAGGACGGACCGACCGCGCGGAAGATGGTGGATTGGGCGCGCAAATACGGGATCCAGAGCACCATCCACACCGGCGGGCCCTCAATCCCCGGTTCGGGGCTCATCGACAAGGATGTGGTGCTCGAGGCCGACACCGACGTGGTGGGCCATATCAATGGCGGCCACACCGCGCTCCCCGACGACCAGATCCGCTGCATCTGCGAAGGCTGCCGGCGCGGGCTGGAGCTCGTGCATAACGGCAACGAGCGCTCCGCCCTCTTCACCTTGCGGACAGCGAAGGAGATGGGCCAGCTCGACCGCATCATCCTCGGCACCGACGCGCCCGCCGGATCGGGCGTTCAGCCGCTCGGCATCCTGCGCATGATCTCGATGCTCTCCTCGCTGGGCGAGGTGCCGGCCGAGATCGCGATCTGCTTTGCGACCGGCAACACGGCGCGCATGCGCGATCTCGACTGCGGCCTGATCGAGCCCGGCCGCGCCGCCGACTTCGTCTTCCTCGACAAGGCGCAGCATTCGGCGGGCAACACGCTCTTGGACAGCATCCGGCTGGGCGACCTGCCGGGCGTGGGCATGACCGTCATTGACGGCGTCGTGCGCACGCAGCGCAGCCGCAACACGCCGCCGGCGACGCGGGTGCCGGCGGTGGTGCCGCGCTGATCTATCGCAGGAGGCGTTCCGCTCCCGGATTGAGGTTCCAGACCTCGCGGTGCACCCGCCAGGTTTCGCCCTCTTTCTTCCAGATGACCATATAGGTCCCGGTTTCGGGGCCGGCCGGCATGCTCTGGCTGTAGAGGCCGAGCTCATAGGCGAAATCGCCCGCGCCTTGGATCTCGACGGGCTTCAGCTCGATGTCCTTGCAGCCGAACTTCGTCACTCCCGCCGCCCACATTTCCGAGGCCTCCCGGTTGCCGAACACCGCCTCCCCGTCGGGCGGGAAGATCGCGGTATCGCTCGTATGCAACTCCATGAGCTTGGGAATGTCGGCATCGTTGAACGCTCGTTCCAGCAAGCGGACTTGCCGCTCGATCTTCTCGCGCATGTTCCGCTCCCTTCGGCCTAACCCAGCTTTCGCAAAAGCCCGATCAGCGCCGCGCGTTCGGCCGGCGTGAGCGGATTAAGTGTGTCGCGCGTGATGGCCAGCGCCTGCCCGACCGAGCGCTCGACCAGCCGTCGTCCCCCCTCGCTCAGCGCGATCACGCGCCGTCGCGCATCCGTCGGGTCCGGCCGCGTCTCGATCAGCTTGCGCTCGATCAGCCGGTCCACAACCCCTTTGATGGTGGCCGCGTCCATCGCGGTGCTGCGGCCGAGCCGGTTCTGCGAGCTGGGCCCGGCTTCGTAGAGCTTCGCCAGCACCGCCCAGCGCGTCGGCGTCACCTCCTCCTGCATATGCTCGGCGAAGATCGCGACGTGCCGCTGCGTAGCCCGGCGCAAGAGGAACCCGACCTGCTCCTCCAGCCGATAGCCCGGCTCCTCGGAGGCCCGCGTCACCGATGCGGCACCGTCAGCGGAGTCCATCTTCGCCCTTGATCTGGTCCTTGGTGAGCCCGCCCACGCGCGGGAAGGGCCGGCCGGAATCCGTCACCGCGACCGCGACCACGATCTCGTCGCCACGCGGAGCGTCGTTGATGCGCACCTCCATGCCGTCGAAATGGCTGCGCACGAAGGCGGCGTCCTTGTGGCCCAAGGGGATGTCGAGCGCCACGCCCGGCCCGCCCCGCTTCTTGGAGGACGGGATCAGCGCGGCGCCTTTGCCGAGCGTCTTCCTGACCGGCGCGCCGAGCTTGGGATGGAGGATCGCGGCGGCATGCTCCAGCTCGCCATTCTCGCCGACGGCGGCGGCCTTGCCGTAGCTCTCCACCCGCTCCCCGGGGATGCCGAGCGCCGCGACCGCACGCTCGGTGAGGAGCCCACCCAGCTCCTCGCCGATATCGATCAGCTCCGAAAGGTCCTCGACGAACCGGCCGGCGAAGGGGTTCGCGATCACCGCCACCGCGGCCGCGCGGCGCGCGGGCGGCGACACATCGCGATCCATCTCTCGGCGGGTCTCCTCGAGGAAGGTCACGAGCTTGCGGATCTTCGCTTTCATCTAAGGCCGTCCTCTCCCTTGATCTCGCTGGCCTGGAGCCCCCCGACGCGCGCATGGATGCGCGGGCCCGTGGTCATCACCAGCGCCAGCACCATCTCGTCGGCGCGCGGCGCGTCGGCGAGGCCCACCTCCACCGCGTCGAAATGGCTGCGCACGTAAGAGGCGTTGATGTGCGTCACCGGCACGTCGAGCCGCGTGCCCGGCCCGCCCACCTTCTTGGTCGAGGAGACGATCGCCTTGGCGCCGCCCAGCGCCTCGCGCATGGCATAGCCGCCCGGCACGTGCCAGAGCGCGCCATGCTCCAGCTCGCCCGCCGCCCCGACGATCGCACCCTTGCCGTAGCCCTCGATCCGCTTCGGCTCGCCGCCGAGCGTGCGGATCAGGTCGGTTGCCATCCTCAAGCCCAGCGGCTTCAGGTCCTCCATGAAGCCCCGGATCTCCGGCTCGTAGCGGCCGGCGAAGGGATTGCGGATGACGGCGAGCGCGACGCCGCGCAGCAGCGGCCGGGCGGCCACAGGCCCGCCCTCGTGGAAGATCTCCTCGACCGAGATCAGGGTCTTGCGGATCACCGGCTCAGCCATAGGCGCGCAGATCCTCTTTCTCCAATACGCTCCGCAAGCAATCCTCTAGTCCGTGTCATCCCTGGTCATCCGTGTCATCCCCTTCAAAGCCCTCCGGCATCGATGCCGGCCGCTGCGCCGCAAGGGGAACACGGATGAACACGGACAAGAAAGGAGATGGACACGGATGGTT
>JAREAF010000133.1 GCA_029240475.1 Rhodospirillales bacterium
CCGGCGCGCGCGCGATCTCGCGGCGGATTGGGTCGAGGCGCATCAGCGTTGGAGCGCGCTGCCCTGGCGCCCCGACTTGATCGGCGCGCGCCTCTCCGCCTGGTTCGGCCAGCACGACTTCTTCTGGGCGTCCGGGGACGCCGAGTTCCAGAACCGGATCGCCGCATCGGCCGCGGCGCAGGCGCGCCACCTGGCGCGGGCGCTGCCCGGCGGCGTTTCCGGCAGCGGCGCGGTCCGGGCGGTGAAGGGCCTCATCTTCGCCGGGCTGGCGCTGCCGCGCGGCGAAGCCTGGGCTGCGCGCGGGCTCGACCTCCTGAAGCGCGAGCTGCGCCGTCAGATCCTGCCGGACGGCGGCCATGCCGAGCGCAGCCCCTCCGCCCAGCTCGCGGTCTTGCGCGACCTCATCGACATCCGCGCCGCGCTGGTCGCGGCCGAGCGCGAGGTCCCGACCGACCTGCAGATCGCCATCGACGGCATGGCTCCGGTACTGCGGCTGTTCCAGCATGGCGATGGCGGCCTGGCGCTCTTCAACGACACCGCGCAGGAGGAGGGCTGGCTCGTCGATCTCGCCCTGACCCGCGCCGGCGCGCGCATCAAGCCTCTGATGCAGGCGCCGCAGACCGGTTTCCAGCGTCTGGTGGCGGGGCGCACGCTCGTGCTGGTGGATGCCGGCCGGCCGCCGCGCCCCGGCTTCGATGCGCATGCCCATGCCGGCACGCTCAGCTTCGAGATGAGCGTCGGGCGCGAGCGCATGATCGTCAATTGCGGCGCCCATCCCGGCGATCCGGAATGGCGCACCGCCCAGCGCCTCACCGCGGCGCACTCGACCCTGGTGGTCGAGGACACGAATTCCAGCGAGATCATGCCCGACGGCAGCCTCGGCAACGGGCCGACCGTGGTGCTGTGCCGCCGCCAGGAGGTGGACGGCAATCTTTGGCTGGAGTTGAGCCATGACGGCTATCAGCAGCGCTTTGGAGTGACCCATCAGCGCCGGCTCTATCTGGCCGCCACCGGCGAGGAGCTGCGCGGCGAGGACCGCCTGGCCGGCGGCGGCGCCGGGCGGCAATTCGCGATCCGCTTCCACCTCCATCCGCAGGTGCAGGCCTCGATCGTGCAGAGCGCCGCCTCGGTGCTCTTGAAGCTGCCGGGCGGCGCGGGCTGGCGGCTGCGCTGTTCGGGCGGCGCCATCGCGCTGGAGCCGAGCATCTATCTGGGCCGCGCCGCCGAGGTCCGCCGCACGCAGCAGATCGTCATCTCCGGTACGGTGGAGAGCGGCGAGACGGTGGTCAAATGGGGCCTGCGCCGGGAGAGCAAACCGAAGGCTTAGGCGAGTTGGTCCTCATCCTTCGAGGCTCGGCTTAGCCTCGCACCTCAGGATGAGGACGTGAGATGACATGACTATGAATGCCTCCTCATCCTGAGGCGCCCCGCGAACGGGGCCTCGAAGGAGAGGAGGCATTCTCTCTTGCGGACACAAACCATGGCGAACTCCACCGATCCCGACCTCCTCCCCATCCGCCGCGCGCTGCTGTCGGTCTCCGACAAGACGGGCCTTGTCGAGCTAGGCCGGGCGCTGGCCGAGACGGGCGCGGAGATCCTCTCGACGGGCGGCTCGGCGCGCGCGCTGCAGCAAGCCGGCATCACCGTACGCGAGGTCGCCGACTACACCGGCTTTCCCGAAATGCTCGACGGGCGCGTGAAGACGCTGCATCCGCGCATCCATGGCGGCCTCCTCGCGCGGCGGGACGATGCGGCGCATCGCGCGGCGATGGAGGCGCACGACCTGCCGCCCATCGACCTCGTGGCGGTCAATCTCTATCCCTTCGAGGCGGCCATCGCCGCGGGCGCCGACCGCGCGACCGCCATCGAGAACATCGATATCGGCGGCCCGGCGCTGATCCGCTCGGCGGCGAAGAACCACGCGCATGTCGCCGTGCTGACCGATCCCGCGCAATATCCCGAACTCGTGCAGGCGCTCGAGGCCGAGGGCGGCACGCGTCTTCCCCTGCGCCGGCGCTTGGCGGCGGCGGCCTATGCGCGCACCGCCTGCTACGATGCCGCGATCGCCGCCTGGGCCGCGCGCGAGGAAGGCGAGCTGTTTCCGCAGCGCCTCACGCTCGCCGGCCAACTCGCGCAGCAGCTGCGCTATGGCGAGAACCCGCATCAGCGCGCCGCCTTCTATGTGACGGGCGAGCGCCGCAGCGGTCTTGCCGCCGCGACCCAGCTCCAGGGCAAGGAGCTGAGCTACAACAACCTCAACGACACCGATGCCGCCTTGGAGCTCGCGGCCGAGTTCGAGGAGCCGGCGGTGGTGATCGTCAAGCACGCCAATCCCTGCGGCGTGGCGGTGGGCGAGGACACGCTCGAAGCCTGGAAGCGCGCGCTCGCCTGCGATCCGGTTTCGGCCTATGGCGGCATCGTCGCGCTGAACCGGCCCTTGGATGCGCTGACCGCGATGGCGCTCTCGGAGCTGTTCCTGGAGGTGGTGATCGCGCCGGGGGCCGACGAGGCGGCGCGGGTGGCGCTGGCGGCGAAGAAGAATCTCCGCCTGCTCGTGACCGACGGGATGCCCGATCCGAAGGCTCCGGAACTTGTGATCCGCTCCCTGACGGGCGGGCTCCTGGTGCAAGAGCGCGATGCCGGACGGGCCACGGACGCCGATCTCAAGGTCGCGACCAAGCGCGCGCCGAGCGCCGCCGAGCGCCGGGACCTGCTCTTCGCCTTCCGCGTCGCCAAGCATGTGAAATCGAACGCCATCGTCTATGCCAAGGGCGGCGCGACGGTCGGGATCGGCGCGGGCCAGATGAGCCGCATCGATTCCGCGCGCATCGCCGTGCTGAAGTCGGAGGACGCCGCCAAGGCCGCGAGCGAGATCCGCCGCACCGAAGGCGCGGTCGTCGCCTCGGACGCCTTCTTCCCGTTCGCCGACGGGCTCATCGCCGCCGCCGATGCGGGCGTCACCGCCGTGATCCAGCCGGGCGGCTCGCTACGGGATGAGGAGGTGATCCAAGCCGCCGACGAGCGGGGGCTGGCGATGGTCTTCACCGGGATGCGGCATTTCCGGCATTAGAAAAGCGGGGTGGCGGCCGGCTCGACGACCGCCACCCTTGGCTCTTCAGCGATAATCGCCCTTGCCGGCGGGCTTCACCAAGGCCAGCGTCACGATCAGATAGACGAGGCCGCCGACCAGAGCGGTCGGCAATGAGGCCGTCAGATACTCATAGGGCGAGTGGCTGACATAGCTGACCGGGTTCAAGAGGTAGAGATAGGTCACGAATCCGGCCGCCATGGCGAGGATCGCCGCGGGGTTGAAGCCCGCCCAGTAGTGATAGGGCGCGCCCTCGCCGCTCACGAACACACCGCGGATGTTGATCCGCTGCCGGCGCAGGATCAGGAAGTCGACGATCTGGATCGCGCAGATAGGAGCGAAGAAGACGCCGATGAAGGCGAGGAAGGTTCCGAAGTTGGCGAAGAACAGCTCGGGCACGATGATCCCCACCACGGCCACCGGGATGAGGGCCAGGAGCAGCACCGTCGGCCATCTCGTCCCGGCAAGGAACGGCACCTGCCGCAGCCCGATGCCGGTCGCGTAGACGCCGGCGATCGCGGTGCCGAGATTGGCGGCGATCACGAACAGGAGCGCGATCACGCCGTAGGTGGTCCCGCCGAGCTGCACCAGCCAGGCGGAGGGATCGGAGATCTGCAGCGCCAGGATCGCGGCGAGCCCGACAACACTGAGGATCGGCACCGGCAGGCCCATGCCCAGCATGGAAGGCAGGGTGGCCGTATGCGCGTCGGGCGCTTCCCGCACCATGGCGCCGATATAGGGCCACCAGCTCAACAGGCTCACGATCCCGATCTCGATGCCGGTCACGTAGTCCCACTGCAGGCTGCCCGACGCGTAGGCCGGTGCTGCGGCCGCGATCGCCTCCGACTGGTTCGTCAGCAGCAGCGCCAGCATCCAGGCTCCAATGCCGACGATGAAGAAGAAGAGGATCATCGAGACGCGCTCAAGCCCCGTCGCGCCGCGGAGCAGCACCAGGAAGACGATGAGGCAGGCCAGCGCCGAGCTGATCTTGACGACGAGCGGAGAGGCCTCGGGCGTGATCATACCCATCGTGGCGAGGAGCTGCGCCACCGATTTTCCGAAGAAGATCAGCAAGAGCGAGTTCCAGCCGATGATGGAGGCGTATTGCAGGAAGACGGTAATGATCCAGCCGCGGTCGCCGAACTGCGGCTTGGCCGATGCGATCGAGTCCATGCCGTAACGGGTTGCCGGCGGCACCACGGCCAGCGTGACCAGCAGCATGCCGATCATGCTGCCGGCGGTCATTGCCGCGAACCCCATCTTGAGGTTCAGGTAATAGCCCACATACTCGCCGATGATGTAGCACCAGGTCGCCGCGGCCGCGACGAGGAGCACGACGAAGAGCTGCCGCTGCGTCCAATGGCGGTCGGCCATGGTCAGCGGCCAGCCCGATTGCTCGATGCCCGCTTCGGTCGCGACCGGGACGTTTGCGTCGATGGCGCTCATGACATCCACCCCCAGATCAAGAGCAGAGCGGGCCCGACGATGCCGAGCACGATCAGCCACATCCAGTCCACACCGGTGAATCCGGCCCCCTGGTTAGATGCCGATTCGAGCGCAGCGATCCTGCGCTCGAGATCGGGATGCAGGCTTTGCGAAGACATGTCCTCCTCCTCCGCTCGTCAGCTCTTGCGTCCGGCCTTCGGGAAGGCCTCCCTGTCCGAATAGGGGAACCACCAGAAATCGTGCGGTGCGGAGGCGGGGTCGATCATGGCCAGCTTGGTGTGCCGGAATGTGTCGAGCCCCTCCGACCCGAGCTGGCGGCCCATCCCCGACTGCTTGCGTCCGCCGAACGGCCCGGCGTCGTTGTCGAGCAGCGGCGCGTTGACCCACACCATCCCCGCCTCGATCTCGTTGACAGCGCGCATGCTCTCCTCGAGATCGCGCGTGTAGACGGTCGAGCCCAGGCCGTAGCGCGAGCGGTTGGCCAGCTCGATCGCCTCGTCGAAGCTCTTGACGCGGCACACCGGCAGGACCGGACCGAAGGTCTCGTCGTTCATGATCTCCATGTCCGGCGTGACATTGGAGAGCACGGTGGCGTCCACGAACCAGCCCTTGTTGAAGGCGGCGGGCCGGCTGCCGCCGATCTCCACCTTCGCGCCTTGCTCGACGGCGCGCCGCAGCATCCCTTCATATTTCTCGCGCTGCCGCTGCGAGACGAGGGGGCCCATATCGACCTTGTCCAGGCCGTTGCCGATCCGCACCTTGCGCGTTTCTTGCGTCACGCGGGCGACGAACTCGTCGTGGATCTTCTCATGCACATAGAAGCGCTCGGCCGCGGCGCAGACCTGGCCGCAATTCAGATAGGCTCCGAACACCGCGCCGCGCGCCGCAATGTCCAGCGGGGCGGACGGCGTGACGATGAAGGGGTCGTTGCCCGAGCTTTCGACGAGGCAGCGCTTGTACTGGCTGGCGCAGGCTTGCGCCACGATGCGCCCCGTTTCGATCCCGCCCGTGAAGGCCACCATGTGGGTGTCCGGATGCGCGACGAGCTGCTGCGCGACGCGGGCGCCGCCCGGCATGCATTGCACCAGCCCTTCCGGCAGGTGCTTGAAGGCTTCGAGGAACTGCAGCGTGGTGAGCGTGGTTAGCTCGGACGGCTTGACGATCACCGCATTGCCGCAGGCCAGGGCCGCCGCCGCCTGCCAGCAGAGCAGGCAGAGCGGGTAATTGAACGGCATGATGATGACGCAGGTGCCGAGCGGGTCCTTGACCGTGAAATGGAACTGCCCGTCGACCGCGGGGCCGATCACCTTGCCCGCATCGTGCCGCGCGATCTCGGCATAATAGTCGATCGCCGTGATCGACCAGGCGCACTCGTCGAAGGATTCCTTGTAGGGCTTGCCCATCTCGCGCGTCAGCATCTCGGCGATGAGCGGCTGCAGGCGCTTGAGCTCGTGCGCGACCTCGTGCAGCAGCTCGGCGCGGCGCAGGGCATTGACCTTCCGCCATTTCCGCTGGGCCTCGTTGGCGATCCGCACCGCTTCCTCGACCTCGGTCTCGGTCGCGTCGGGGATCTGCCCGACCCGGTCTTCGGTCGCCGGGTCGATCACGTCGAAGCCGCTGCCTGCATCGCTCCTGCGGAACTGCGAGCCGAGCATCAGCTTTCCGCTCAGTGCCGAAAACGCGTCCAACGCGCCCATGATCATCTCCTCTGATTCATCCTATGTCCGACCCCCTGAACCCCTGAGCGCCGCCACGCCGGGGTGCGCCGTGATGCTCCTGCCGGCTGAATTCTCCGGCTCCCTTACGCCTTTCAAAGTCGCGATCCGAGACATATCGGGCCGCGGCATCTTTGCTCCGCCTAGTAGGAGGGCGGCGTGATCGACCAGATGACGACGGTCTCGGTATCTCCGGGATTGGAGTATTTATGCGGCTTGGTGCTCTCGAAGCTGAAGCTGTCCCCTTCCTTCAGCACGAATTTGCGCTCGCCCACCCAGAGCTCGAGCGAACCCCGGATGACGATGCCGGCTTCCTCGCCGCGATGGGTGTAGGGCTTGGCGCCGCTGCTCGCACCGGGGGCAAAGCGCGACAGCAGCAGCTCCAGCTGCCCGCGCAGATTGGCCGAGAGGAGCTCGTCGGTGATCCCCGACGAGAACTTCAGCGTCCGCCGGTTTGACGCGCGCACGACGATGTCCCGCTCGCCGTCGTTGCCCTCGCCATTGTGGAAGAACCAGCTGATATTCACGCCGAGCGCCTCTGCGATATCGTGCAGCGCCAGCACGCTGGGCGATGCCAGGCCGCGCTCGATCTCGCTCAGATGACCGATCGAAAGTGAGGTCGCCACCGCGAGCTCTTTGATGGTGAGTTGCCTCGCTCGGCGGAGGTCGCGGATCTCGAGGCCGATCTCTTCCGGCGGACGGCTCCGGGCTACCCGGGCTCCACGCTTCGGCTCCTCCGAGCGATTCGACAGGAGGTTTCGGGGGCGAGCCAAGGCAAAGCACCGGTTTTCGAAACTTAGCGCAGCATCTTACGTGTGTGTGAAAATTTCAAGCCCAAATTTCACGCATGAAAAAATGGCATCGTCGCACGATCCGCCAGGGAGGCCGGGCGGATAGGCGATTTCGGAGCGTGGAGGCCTGTTCCGGAGCCGCGGGCTCACTCCGCCGCGAAGCAGTAGAAGAGGCCGTTTCCGCCGGTGCTTTGCAGGTCGGCCTGGCTACAGCCGCCGTCCGGCCCGCGCGAGGGATGCGAGGAGTTCCAGGATTTCGCCGCCGCGCTCTCGTTGAGGCCCATGCGGTCGGAATGGCCGACCATGGCCGCGCCCTGGCCGCTCTGGGACCAGTTGCCGCAGGTGCGGTCCTCGCCCTCGGCGAATGCGGTGCCATCCGGCTGCGAGCCGGTGAGGATGTCGTGCATGTTGGG
>JAREAF010000134.1 GCA_029240475.1 Rhodospirillales bacterium
GGTCTTCGCCGACCCGCAGGTAAAGGCGCGCGGCATGAAGATCGCGATGGAGCGGGAAGGCGTTGCGGGCGGGCAGGTGTCGATGATCGGCAACCCGATCAAATTCTCCGCCACGCCCGTCGACTACCGCAACCCGCCCCCGCGCCTGGGCGAGCATACCGGGGCGGTGTTGAGCGACCTGCTAGGGCTTTCCCCCGAGGAGATCGAGAACTTGCGCGAGCGCGGAGTGGTGTAGCGCCTAGAGCATGTTTTCGAAGGAACGAAGGCGAGGGATTCCGGACTGGGCTAAATGCGCTTTAAGGAACACGGACGAACACGGATGAGAACGGGATGGACACGGATGGTTGGGACTCGCTTCGTCAAGCATCAAAATCGTTCGTATTCATCCGTGGATATCCGTGTTGATCATCTTCAGCCCTTGCGCTCTCGCGGCTATCACCACCTTCGCCGGGTTGCGGTCACGGCGCCAAGGACCGACCCTGCTTCCAGTTAGCGGAATATCGCTCTAGAAAAGCCGGAATGTGACCCCGACGCGCGCGACCGGTTCTCCCCCAGAGACCGCCATGCCGATCCCGGCGCTATAAGCGACCGACCCGGCCTCGTCGAGATAGCCGAAGCTGGCGGCGAGGGCGGCCTCGCCCTCGTAATAGCCCGAGCCGACCGAAGCCATGCCGGCCCCGGGCTCCGGGAAGTAGATCGGCTGGGCCAGCGCGGCGACCGCCGCGATGCCGCGGCTGGCGCCTTCCTCGACCCGTTCGATGTAGTTGTAGACGTTGGTGATCTCGTTGTGGACCTCGCCCATGACCCCGGCGAGCTGGCTGACATTGACCGCATCGGTCTGCCGTTCTGAAAGGCAACATCGTCCCCAAACACGAAGATCCCGTCTCCATTTCCGTTTGCGATTGTGAAGCCGTCGACGTTGAGGTCGCTGGAGAACAGCACTCGGATGCCGGCCAGTGTGAAGTTCTGGACCGTAACGTTCATCGCATCGACGTTTTGGGATGATGTCGCCAGCAGGCCCGACTCGACCATGGTGGCGGTCAGGCCGGTCACGGTGATGGCGTTCGAATTCGACAGATGCACGGCGGCGCCGATGGCGTTCGCGACCATCAGATCGGTCAGCATCGCGTTGGTGGTTCCGCTCAGGAGCACGCCGCTATGGACGTTCGTGGCATCGAGACCGGTCACGCTCACATCCGTCGCGTCGGAGATGTCGATCGCGCGAATCGTAGCGAAAGGTGTGGCAGCAATGAATGTCACGTTGCTGATGTCGATCGCGCTCGGCGCGGGAAGCGCCGGGTCGGCCCTGCTGACCGCGACAGCTCGAACCGCGGAGGCGCCGGGGACAGGGATGGAAAAGGTCGCGTCCACCTGATCGACCATGAGGTCCGTGCTGGACATCAGGTTGACAGCGGTCAAGGTATTGATAGCTGTGACATTCGTAATGGTGATGCCGCTGGAGTTGAACACCGACACCGTGGTTCCGGCATTCTCGGAAGAAATCCGATCAAGTGTGCTGTTCGTGACATTGTTCATCAGCGAGACAGCGGCGCCGCCGAGGGTGGGGTCGCTGCCTCCCTGGTGTCTGAGCTCGGTTATCCGGATGTTCGAGCCGCCATTGATCAGTATCCCTGTGCCCCGAATCCCCGTGCCTATGTCGCGCGCAATCAGGCCATCGACGCCGACCCCAAGGATGTTTCTCGAGCCGAGCATCGACACCGTCGTGCCGCGGGTATCGATGCCTGCCAGCAGATTGCCATCGGCCAAGAAGATCACCGCATTTCCGGCGCCGCTGCCGTCCATGATCGTCGGGCGCGCGCCACCGGGCGCATAGGTCCTCATGGTGCCCGAGGTGATCCCCTGAACCTCCAGGGTCGATGCACCGCCGAGCACGATCTGATCATCAGCGAGAATGGCGTTGCCTACGATCGTGCCGCTGCCGCCGAGCGCGACCACGAGCCCCCCGACGCCGGCTCCGGCCACCGCGCCGGCCAGATTGGTCTCGTTGCCCATGGTGCCGTCGCCGCCGCCGGCCCCGTCGGCGAACCAGATCGAGGTGATCTCGTTGTCGGTCTCGACCGCCTTCACCGCCTCAAGGGTGACCGTCGCGGGCGTGCCGGCGACGCTCTCGGCGCGCTCGCCGAGCACGATGTGATCCTCGCGGCGGATCGGGTCGAGCATGCGCTGGTCGAGCCCCGCCAGCTCGTGCCCGCGCTGGTTCGAAGGCACGCCACCGAACGGGATGCGGATGCGCAACCCGGCCGAGGCGTCGGTGCCGCGCACGTCGTCGTCGCGGATGCCGGCCTCGAGGGTCAGGCGCGAATTGTTGCCGAACAGATCGAGATCGTGGAGGCGCCACTCCGCGCGCGCCTTGGGGCCGGTGACGTTCTCGTAATACTCGTCGTCGAAATGGAAGGCGCCGAGGAAGATGCGGAAATCATGGCCAGGCAACGGGAGCCGGTAGCCGATCTCGGCGTCGATGCCGGGCAGCGGCCGCTCGAAGGCGCGGTACAGGCCTGCGGTCCCCGCCGTGACGCCGGTTACCAGCCCGATCTCGTGGTCGATGATGGCGAGATCGCCGATGGTGACCGGCGGCGGCGGCGGCGCCGCCCCGCCGATATCCGCCAGCGTCGTCTCGTCATCCTCCGGCAGATAGCCGTTGATGCGGAAATCGAAGCTCTCGGTCAGCGCCTCGAGGCCGAGCACACCCTGGAAATAGCCCTCGTTGCTGGCGCCGTGATGGTAGTCGACCATGCCGTAGCCGCCGAGAATCCAGCCCGGCAGCGCCTGGCTGCGATAGCCGAGGCCGATCCCGCCGGCGCCGGTCTCGTCCCACATGGTCCCGCGAGCGAGCCCGAACAGCAGCGAGCCCTCGCCCTCGACGAACGGCGCCATCAGCTCCAGCCCGCCGCCCGGCCCGTCGCTGTCGACCCCTCCGAACACATCGACCGTGGCGGGATACTTCGCCTCGGCCGCCAGCGCGGCCGGGCTGACCAGGGCCGTTGTAAGGAGGCGAGCGGAGGCGGTTCGAAAGAACATGACGGGTGCTCTGAAATGAAATCCAAGATGGTGTAACACTTTAGTATGATATGAATGCAATTTAAAATCGCATTCTCGTGAACTGGCCTGAAAGGGGCCGCTTGTGGCGCATCCACCACAGCCGAGGGGCTGGGCAGAGGGGCGACCTGCGCGCATATTGGGTGCCATGTACCGCGACCGCAGCCTGATCCCCAGCGAGGCCGTCCGTCTGGCCGCCCTCGGCGCGCTCGCCCTGGGGTCGAAGCCCTATTCCGAGCTCGCCACGGAGGTGCGGCAGTTCACCGCCCGCATCACCGGCCCATCGCTGGACCTGGTGGGCCCGCCCATCGCGCTCTTGAAGGTGGAGGGGCTGATCGAGCCCGAGGGAGGCGAAGAGCAAGGCGAGGCGGCGGTGATGCGCATCACCCCGGCCGGGCGGGCGGAGTTCGAGCGGCTGATGGGCGCGGCGTTGCGTCCGCCGGTCAACGACCTCAGCAAGCTCGCGCTCGCCCTGAAGCTGCGGTTCCTCGATTTGCTCGCGCCCGAGCAGCGGCGCATCCAGGCCGAGGCGATGGTCGAGATGGCCGAGCAGGAGCTGACTCGCCTGCAGGATCTCGAGCGCCGCGAGGGAGGGCAGGGCGGCGCTTTCTCGGGCTGGCTGGCGCATGAGATCGACCAGGCCGACGGTCGGCTTGCCTGGTTCCGCACGCTGCTCGCCGAGAGCTGACCGCCGCGCCGAACTGCCTGATCGGTCCCTTGCCTCGGCGGGCCTCGCGTGGCATGGTGCCGCGCTTTTTCAGCCCCGGGGCCGCCGTAGCTCAGAGGTAGAGCACACCCTTGGTAAGGGTGGGGTCGAGTGTTCAATTCACTCCGGCGGCACCATCGCTCAACGCGCAGCCGCGCGCATCCGCGCTCCGTCCTGGACCGCGCCCCATCAGGGCTTCGGGGTCGCCGCGGTCCTCATCTCGAAGGCCTCGAGCAGGGCGGGCAAGTTCCGCAAAGGCAGGCTGATTTCGAGAGGGTCGCCCTCGTCCCAATTGAATTCGAGCCGCGCTCGTCTGCCAGCCCTCATTTCCTCGACGAGTCGGGATCCGTCGGCGAGGAAAAGGCAGATCAGTATTGCGCACGCCGACGCATCGACGGGCTCGTTCCCGTCGACGACCAGCCGAGCCTGGTTGACGATGAAAACGTCTTCTTCAGCGGGGCGGATGACAAGCCCGAGGGTCCAGCCATGCTCGGTGGCCGTGATCACCAGGATCCCGACATTCGCTCGGGCCGGAAATAGGATCTCGATCCGGCAATGCTCGCCCGCCTCTTGGCCCTCTTGGCTGCAGGACAGCGCCCAGCGATCGAAGGAGGCCGCCTGCTCCGGCGCGACCTTGCCGCTTCCGACCGCGGCTGCGGGACCGTTCACGGTGGCGAGGAACAAGGCTGAAAGCGCGATCCAGACCGGGTTGCGGAGCCATGGCATGAGCGGCGCTCCCGGCCCCTGCGATGCTGCTACTCCGCCGCCGCCAACGGCCACGGCGCCGCTGCGGGCCGGCGCGGCTCGTGCAAGCCTGCCGGCGCCCGTCCCATGCGCTTCAAGAACCGGAAGTGCGAGGCGATCAGCCGCCACAGCGTGGTGCGATGGTAGGGGATCCCGAACTCGGCCGCGGTCCGTTCGATGATCGGCGTCAGGGCCGCGTAATGGGTGTGCGCGATCGTGGGGAACAAGTGATGGGCCGCGTGCGCGTTTGCGCCGCCCGCCAGCAGGGTCGCGAAGAAGCTGGTCGGGCTCCAATCGACCGAGGTGACGAGCGCATGCTCGGCCCAGTCATGCGCGATGTATCCGTCCTTGTCGAATTCCGGGAACTCCGCCTCCTCGGCGAAATGCGTGCCGATCAGCAGCAGCACGAACACGGTGGAGTTCGCGAACGTCATGAGCAACACGCCGCCGACCACCTGCCACCAGGCGAAGGGAAGCACGAGCATCGGAATGAGAAGCGCGACCGTCAGATAGGCCAGCTTGCCGCCGAAGAAGAGCAGATAGGCGTGCCCCGGATGGCGTATGTTCGTCATGTTCGCCAGCCGGTCTTTGCGCAAATAGACGAAGTCCTGCCAGAACACCGTGTGCACATCCGCCAGCCAGAAGATCATCGGCGCGTAGAGATGCTGAAACCGGTGATAGCGGCGGCACGGCTGGTTCGGCGACAGCCGCAGGAAGGTGGTGTTGTCGATGTCGATGTCGCAGCCGTTCACGTTCGGGAAGGTATGGTGCGACTTCACATGGCGAAGCCGCCAGAGATAGGCGTCGGCCCCCAGCAGCATGAACACGACGGTCTGGACGGTTCGGTTGAACCAGGCCGTCCGGGTCAGCGCGTCGTGGGCCGCGTCATGGGCGACGTTGATCGCCAGCAGCAGGACCGACAGGCCGCAGAGATTGGCGAGGATCAGCTTCTGCCAGCCCGAGGTGCCGTCCCACAGGATCGCCGCGTAGGTGACCGCCGCCGCCAGGGCGAATACCCCGCCCTTGGCCCACAGCCGCCAGTCCGCCGACCGAGAGCGGCCGGTCTCGTCGAAATGCGCATTCACGCGCCGCTTCAGCACCCTATAAAAGGCGCGGTCGTCGGACCGGAACTTGATCTTTCTGATTTCGGAGTCCATTCCAGCCACCCCAGCGGCGCCCCTGCCTGCGCCGACCTTCCGCTACGGGACATGCTGCGGGAATAGCCCGCCTGCCGGGCGGCGCGAAGCGGATTGCAATGCCTGGGGTGGGTAGGGCGAGCGGCGACCGCTGCGCCCATGCGCATGAAGCGCCGGCTCCCGAGCGCTCGGGCCCGGGAGCCGGAAACACGGGGTCGGTTCAGCCGCGGTCGCTCAGCCCGGAGGCGTGTAGCCGGTCTTCGTGTCGTGCGCCTTCTGCATGGAGCGGACGGTCTCCTCGGAGGAGAGGAGCACGGTCGTCTGCGTCTTCGAAAGGGCGCCCGCGCTGTTGAGGGCCAGGAGCGAGGCCATCGCAGCCTCATGATTGGGAAACTCGGCAATTGCGATGCCGTCCCATTCGCCGAAGCAGTAGGCATAGAAGATCAGCCTGCCGCCGAAGCCCTCGATCGACCGCTGCGCCGCCTCGGTGCGGTCGTGCGGCCGGTCGATCAGCGCCTTCATCGATTTCTGGGTGTAGGTGAACTGAATCAGGTAGCGAGCCATACGTCACCTCCCTGACTTCCACAGTTCTTTTGGGGAGAAAAAGTCTAGACCCGCCGCGCCACGGGCGGGCAGGGAATCTCGGCGCAAAGGATGTAGTGCACCCGCGAAGCCGACCGCTTCACCGCACCAGCTTGCCGCTGCTATTCTTCTGACCAGACGGTCAGGATTCTCGTGAGGAGGGACAGCGATGGCGAAGGTCAAGGCCGGCCTGATCCAGATGGGCTTGAAGGGCGACACCGGGCAGAGCCCCGACCGCATCCGCGAGCAAATGATCGAGGCCCATCTGCCCTTCATTGCCGAAGCGGCCAAGCGCGGCGTGCAGGTGCTCTGTTTCCAGGAGGTGTTCCATCAGCCTTACTTCTGTCCGAGCCAGGACGTGAAATGGTACCGCGCCGCCGAACGCGTGCCGGACGGCCCGACGGTCAAGCTGATGCAGGAGATCGCCGCCAGGCACTCCATGGTTATCGTGGTGCCGATCTATGAGGAGGAGATGACCGGCGTCTACTACAACACCGCGGCCGTCATCGATGCGGATGGGAAATATCTCGGCAAATACCGCAAGACCCACATCCCGCAAGTGGCGGGCTTCTACGAGAAGTTCTTTTTCAAACCGGGCAATTCAGGTTGGCCGGTCTTCAACACAGCTTATTGCAAGCTCGGCGTTTATATTTGCTACGACCGTCACTTTCCGGAAGGCTGGCGCGCGCTCGCGTTGAATGGCGCGGAGTATATCGTCAATCCCTCCGCGACGGTGGCCGGCCTCAGCCAGTATCTCTGGAAGCTCGAGCAGCCTGCGGCCGCCGTCGCGAACGGCGTCTTCATCGGGGCCGTCAACCGGCCCGGGACGGAGGGCCCGTGGAACATCGGGCGCTTCTACGGCAGCTCCTATGTGTGCGATCCGCGCGGCCAGATCCTCGCCGAGGCGAGCGAGGACAAAGACGAGCTCGTCGTCGCCGAGATGGACATGGAGAAGGTGCGCGAGGTCCGGGATCTCTGGCAGTTCTTCCGCGACCGCCGTCCGGAGATGTACGGCTCGCTGACGCAGGTGTGAGTCAGGCGCCAGGTTTCAGGGGTCAGGAACCAGGATTCCGAACCCTGGCTCCTGGGACCTGAATCACGGCCTCGGCAGGTTGGGGCCGCTGGGCGTCAGCGTGACGAGCCCGAGGATCGGCAGGTCCTCCGGCGCGGTCACCGCGTAGCCGAACTGGATCTCGCGCTCCTC
>JAREAF010000135.1 GCA_029240475.1 Rhodospirillales bacterium
TGATTCGGGGCTGACTCCGGCCTTTTGCCGAACAATCGGACAGAATCTAAAGGCTTGGCAAGTCACCCGGAATGGGCGCGAAGGGTCCCAGCGAAGCGCGGGAGAGGGAGCGGCCCGGCGCGCCCGCGCCCGGAGCCGTGAGGGCGCCCGCCTCCAAGCCCTCACCCGGCTCGCTCACGCTCGCCGACTTCTTCCTAAAGGGAGAGGTGAAGTTCGTCACTCCGGCTGGATCATGCGCCCCAGGCGCTGGCCGCCGAAGATGTGCACATGCAGGTGCGGCACCTCCTGGTGCGAATCCGGCCCGTGATTGGCCAGGATCCGGTAGCCGCTCTCCTTGAGGCCCAGCTTGCGGGCGACCATGCCGACCGCCCGCACGAAGCCGACGATCTCGGCCGGCTCGGCGCGTTCGGAGAAATCCTCGAAGGAGACATAGGCCCCCTTCGGGATCACCAGCACATGGGTCTTGGCCTGCGGGTTGATGTCGTGGAAGGCGAGGGCGTGCTGGTCCTCATACAGTTTCTTGCAGGGGATCTCGCCCCTCAGGATCTTCGCGAAGATGTTGTTCGGGTCATACGCCATGGGTCCTCACGAGCCTCCCTTGCGGCTGGCCTTCTCCTCCACGCCCGAGCTTGCGCGCCGGCGCTCCAGCTCGGCCCACACCTCCTCCGGGGCGAGCCCCTGGTCGGCCCACAGCACCAGCAGGTGATAGAGGAGGTCGGCGCTCTCATGCGCGAGATTCGCCCGGTCGCCTGTGACGCCGGCGATCACCGCCTCGACCGCCTCCTCGCCCAGCTTCTGCGCGATCTTGGGCGTGCCCTTCGCGAAGAGCCGGGCCGTGTGCGAGCGCTCGGGGTCGCCCCCGCGGCGGCTTAGGATCACCTCATAGAGGCGGTCGAGCACCGTTGCGTCACTCATGCCGCCATCCTGGAGCTGCGGCGCGCGCCTTTCAACGGCCGAGCCGCACCGGGATGCCGGCCGCGGCGATGGCGCGCTTGGCCTCGCCGATCGTGTGCCGGCCGAAATGGAAGATCGAGGCCGCCAGCACCGCCGAGACGCCGGTCTCGGCCAGCACCTGGGCCATGTGGTCCAGACCGCCCGCGCCGCCCGAGGCGATCACCGGCACCGGCACCGCCTCCACCACCCGGCGCGTCAGCTCCAGGTCATAGCCCGCCTGGCTGCCGTCGCGGTCCATCGAGGTCAAGAGGATCTCGCCCGCGCCCAGCTCCGCCATGCGCCGCGACCAATCCACCGCGTCCAGGCCCGTGGGCTTGCGGCCGCCATGGGTGAACACCTCCCAGCGCGCCGACCCGACCTGCTTGGCGTCGACCGCGACCGTGATGCATTGGCTGCCGAACTTGGCGGCCGCGCGCGACACCAGCTCCGGCTCGCGCACCGCGGCGGTATTGATCGAGGCCTTGTCCGCGCCGGCGAGCAGCAGCTGGCGCACATCCTCCACCGTGGAGACGCCGCCGCCCACCATCAGCGGCATGAAACATTCGGCGGCGGTGCGGCGCACCAGCTCCAGGAGCGTGCCGCGCCCCTCGACCGACGCCGCGATGTCGAGGAAGGCCAGCTCGTCGGCGCCCTCGGCGTCGTAGCGGCGGGCCAGCTCGACGGGGTCGCCCGCATCCTTGAGATCGACGAAGCCGATGCCCTTGACCGTGCGCCCGTCCTTGACGTCGAGGCAGGGGATGACGCGGCGCTTCAGCATAGGGCGAGCGCCTCCTTGAGATCGATGCGACCCTCATAGAGCGCACGGCCGAGGATCGCGCCGGCGAGGCCCGCCGCCTTCGCCGCGCGGAGATCGTCGAGACTGGCGACACCGCCGGAGAGGATCACCGGCAGCGCGACCACCCGCGCCAGCGCCGCCGTCGCCTCGACATTCGCGCCCGTCAGCATGCCGTCGCGGCCGATGTCGGTATGGATCAGCGCCGCCGCCCCCGCTTCTTCGGCGCGGCGCGCAAGGTCGAGCGGCGAAAGCGATTCCTCCTCGGTCCAGCCCGCGCTGCGCAGCTTGCCGTCGCGTGCGTCGATGGCGACGGCGATGCGGCCGGGAAAGCGCCGGCAAGCCTGGGCGAGCAAAGCGGGATCGCGCGCCGCCGCGGTGCCGAGCACCACGCACGCGACGCCCGCCGCCAGCCAGCGCTCGATCGCGGCGAGATCGCGGATGCCGCCGCCGAGCTGCACCTGCATGCGGACCCGAGCGAGAATGCCGCGGACCGCAGCCTCATTGACCGAGCGGCCCGCGACCGCGCCGTCGAGATCGACCAGGTGCAGATGCGTGGCGCCCGCCGCGGCGAAGGCTTCGGCCTGCGCGGCCGGGTCCTCGGCATAGACCGTCGCGGCCGCCATCGCGCCCTGCTTCAGGCGCACGGCCGCGCCCTCCTTCAGGTCGATGGCGGGGTAGAGGATCATGTCAGGCCGCGCCCTCGTCGAGGCGTTTGTAGTAGAAGAGGCCGGCGACCGGCTTGCCCTCGACCATGGCGTAGAGCGGGTGACGCCCCCAGCGCACATAGCCGAAGCTCTCATAGAGCGCGATCGCCGCTTCCTGCGTCTCCCGGACGTCGAGATTGAGGATCTTGAAGCCGGCTTCGCGCGCCGCCCCCTCCACCGTGCGCGTGAGCAGACGGGCGAGCCCGTGACCGCGCGCCCAGGGCGCGACGAAATTGGTCATGAGGCTCGCGGCATGGCTCTGCGCCTCGTTGTTGCGGGTCGGCCGCCAGAGCTGGGCCGAGCCCGCCACCACCCCGTCCAGCCGGCCGACGAACACCGCCCGCTCCGGCACCAGCAAGGCGCCGCGCCAATAGGATTCCATGATGTGGCGCGGCGGAGGCTTGAGCCAGCCGAAGCCGCCGCCGCCGCGGATCGCGTCGTCGGCCGCCTCGCAGAGCTCGGTCAGGTCGCGGCTGGTGAATTGCATCACGCGCTCGACGGCGATTTTGGCCATCTGTCGGTTCAAGGCCTCCATTTCAGAAAATTGGCCAGCAGGCGCAAGCCGGTGCGCTGGCTCTTCTCGGGATGAAATTGCGTGCCGGCGATGTTGCCTGCGGCCAGCGCCGCGAGCACCGGTCCGCCATAGTCCGTCTCGGCGAGCGCCACGCCCCCATCGCGCGGGCGCAGGTGATAGGAGTGGACGAAATAGGCATGGTCGCCGGGCTCCAATCCGGCGAGGAGCGGATGGTCCGGGCGGCTGAAGGAGAGCTCGTTCCATCCGGTCTGCGGCACCTTCAGCGCCGCATCGCCTGGCTGGAGGCGAACGACCTCGCCTACGATCCAGCCGAGCCCGGCGTGGCGGCCATGCTCCCGGCCCTCGGTTGCGAGCAGCTGCATGCCCACGCAGATGCCGAGGAACGGCCGCCCCTGCCGGCGCACCGCCTCGTCCATCGCGTCGATCATGCCGGGAATGCCCAAGAGGCCCGCCATGCAGTCGGCGAATGCGCCGACGCCGGGCAGCACGATGCGCTCGGCTCGGCGCACCCACTCCGGATCGGCGGTCACGCGGATCTCGGCATCGCTGCCGCCCTCGGCGGCGCGCAGGAGCGCCCGCTCGGCCGAGCGCAGATTGCCCGAGCCGTAATCGATGACCGCGACCAGGGAGCCCGGCATCTACCCCTGGCCTTCAGAAGTCAGAAAGCAGATGTCAGAAGTCGGAAGGATGGCTCTCACCTCGCCCCGCGCAAGCGGGCAGAGGTCGGCGAGGGGCCTAGACCCCGAGCCGGGTGAGGGGTGTCGCGGCTGCGGACGCCACGAGGAGCGCGCGCCAACACCGCCCCTCACCCGCCTCACTGCGCTCGGCACCCTCTCCCCGCTTTGCGGGGCGAGGGAGTGGGGCGCGCGCCCGGCGTGAGATGGGCACTTCAATTGAGCGGTCACCCCTTCCGCAGGCGCTACGCGGAGCGCAATGGCAGTCTGCGTAGCCATGCGCTTACAAGCTGCCCTTGGTCGAAGGCACCGCGCCGCCGGCGCGCGGGTCGGGCTCGACCGCCTGGCGCAGCGCGCGGGCGAGGCCCTTGAAGCAGCTCTCGATGATGTGGTGCCCGTTCTCGCCGTAGATGTTCTCGACATGCAGCGTCAGGCCCGCATTCTGCGCAAAGGCGCGGAACCACTCCTGGAACAGCTCGGAATCCACCCCGCCGATCGACGGTCGCTTGAAGGCGACCTTCCACACCAGATAGGGCCGGTTGGAGGCGTCGAGCGCCACCCGCGTCAGCGCCTCGTCCATCGGAATCAAGGCGGCGCCGTAGCGGCGTATGCCGGCACGCTCGCCCATGGCCTTCGCCACGGCCTGGCCCAGCACGATCCCGGTGTCCTCGACGGTGTGGTGCTGGTCGATATGGAGGTCGCCCTTCGCATCGAGCTCGATGTCGATGAGCCCATGCCTGGCGAGCTGCTCCAGCATATGGTCGAGGAAGCCGATGCCGGTCGCGATCTTGGCGTTGCCGGTCCCGTCGAGATCGACGGAGGCGCGGATCTTGGTCTCCTTGGTCGTGCGGTCGATCTCGGCGCGGCGCATGGACAAGGTCAACGCCCTCCAGGGGCTGGGATGTCGGCTCGGGCGCAGGCGAGGGCGGGTTCTAACAGGAACAGGCTGGCAACGCCAAGCCTCGCGGTCGGATAGGCCCGTCGCCGCTTGAAGCGATCCCTCGCCTCGCTTATTTCCGAGGGGCATGTCCCAACCCGATTTCCCCAGCTGGCACGGCACCACCATCCTCTCCGTACGCAAGAACGGGTCGGTGGTCGTGGCCGGCGACGGCCAGGTCACCCTCGGCCAGACCGTCATCAAATCCAACGCCAAGAAGCTGCGCCGCCTCGGCAAGGGCGACGTGATCGCCGGCTTCGCCGGGGCGACCGCCGACGCCTTCACGCTGTTCGAGCGGCTGGAGGCGAAGCTGGAGCAGCATCCGGGCCAGCTCACCCGCGCTTGCGTCGAGCTGGCCAAGGACTGGCGCACCGACCGTTTCCTGAGGCGCCTGGAGGCGATGATGGCGGTTGCCGATCGCAACGTCTCGCTGGTGCTGACCGGCACGGGCGATGTGCTGGAGCCGGAGGAGGGGCTGATCGGCATCGGCTCGGGCGGGGGCTATGCGCTGGCCGCGGCGCGCGCGCTCATGACCGTCGACGAGCTCGACGCCGAGACCGTCGCCCGGCGCGCCATGAAGATCGCGGCGGAGATCTGCGTCTACACCAACCAGAACATCGTGGTCGAAAAGCTATGACCGCCTTCAGCCCGCGCGAGATCGTCTCGGAGCTGGACCGCTACATCGTCGGCCAGCACGAGGCCAAGCGCGCCGTCGCCATCGCGCTGAGGAACCGCTGGCGCCGGCAGCAGCTGCCCGAGGCGTTGCGCGAGGAGGTGTTGCCCAAGAACATCCTGATGATCGGCCCGACCGGCGTCGGCAAGACCGAGATCGCGCGGCGGCTGGCCAAGCTCGCGCAGGCGCCGTTCCTGAAAGTCGAGGCCACCAAATTCACCGAGGTCGGCTATGTCGGCCGCGATGTCGAGCAGATCGTGCGCGACCTGGTCGAGGGCGCGATCCTGATGACGCGCGAGCGGCTGCGCCGCGAGGTCGCCGCCAAGGCCGAGCTTGCGGCCGAGGAGCGGGTCATCGAGGCGCTCGTGGGTCAGAACGCCTCGCCCGAGACGCGCGCCAAGTTCCGCAAGATGCTGCGCGAGGGCCAGCTCGCCGACAAGGAGATCGAGGTCCAGGTGCGCGACAGCGGCGCAGGATCGCTGCCGACCTTCGAGATCCCCGGCATGCCGGGCGCGCAGATGGGAATGATCAATCTCAACGAGATGCTGGGACAGGCCTTCGGCCACCGCACAAAGCCCAGGCGCCTGACCGTGGCGCAGTCCTACGACATCCTGATCGCGGAGGAATCGGACAAGCTGCTCGATCAGGAGCGCGTTGTGCGCGAGGCGATCACCGCCGTCGAGCAGAACGGCATCGTCTTCCTCGACGAGATCGACAAGATCAGCGCGCGCTCCGAGCGCGTCGGCGCCGATGTCAGCCGCGAGGGCGTGCAGCGCGACCTCCTGCCGCTGATCGAGGGCACCACGGTAGCCACCAAGCACGGGGCGGTGAAGACCGATCACATCCTCTTCATCGCCTCGGGCGCCTTCCACATGGCCAAGCCGTCCGACCTCCTGCCAGAGCTGCAGGGCCGCCTGCCGATCCGGGTCGAGCTCGACCCGCTGACGCGCGACGATTTCCGCCGCATCCTGACCGAGCCCGAGGCGAGCCTGGTGAAGCAGTATCAGGCGCTCCTGAAGACCGAGCAGGTGACCCTCGATTTCACCGAGGACGCGGTCGACGCGCTGGCGACGCTGGCGGCCGAGATCAACGGCACGGTCGAGAATATCGGCGCGCGGCGGCTGCACACGGTGATGGAGCGCCTGCTCGAGGAGATCAGCTTCACCGCCAGCGACCGCGCCGGCGCGTCGATCACGATCGACGCAGCCTATGTGCAGGAGCGCGTCGGCCCGCTCGCCAAGAACGCGGATCTGAGCAAATACATCCTGTAGCGCACGGCCGACGCCGTCACGGCGCCGGAAAGACGATCCGGTGCTCCGTGCCCGAGCCCGAGCGCGTCTCCAGCTCGCCCTCGATCTGCCGGACCAGCGCGCGCACGATCTGCAGCCCGGTCGAGCTCGCCGGGACCCGATCCGGAGCGAAACCCGTCCCGTCATCCGTGACGGTGAACTCGGCGCGCCCGTCGCCCAGCGGCCGCAGCTGCAGCTTGATCTTTCCGTCGCCCTCGGGAAACGCATGCTTGGCCGCGTTCGCGGCCAGCTCGATGGCGATGAGGGCCAGCGGGATCGCCGTGTCCACGTTCAGCTTCAGATCGGGTGCCACGGCCTCTGCGGAGATTCCCTCGGTCTGCACCGATTTGGCGATCTCGCGCAGCGACTGGCCGATATTGATGTCCGCGAGGCTGTCGGCGTTATGGATCTGCTCGTAGATTCGGCCGAGCACCTGAATGCGCTCGGCGATGGCGTCGATATGCGGGCGGCTGGCCGGCGAGACTTGATGCGCCTTCAGATGGATCATGGAGGCGATCACCTGGAGATTGTTCTTCACACGGTGATGCACCTCGCGCAGCAGCATCTCCTTGTCCGCCAGCACCAGCCGATGCACGGCGACGTGGGCCGCGAGCGCGAGGCCCGGCAGGCAGATGCTGATGACGAACATCAGCAGCAGCAGGAAAGATTCCTCCGGGCTCTCGCGCGCGAACGGGCCCCCGCCCGCATTGGTGCCCCAGACTGCGAAGCCCGCGATGATGAGCGCCGCCGTCGCGGTGGCGCGCGGGGCGCAACGCAGCGCCGCCCAGAGCAGCGGCAGCACGACGACGAACGCCAGCGCGCCGCGGATCGCCGTCTGTTCGAACAGCGGACTGAAGGCGATCAGCCCGATGGCCGCGGCCGCCCC
>JAREAF010000136.1 GCA_029240475.1 Rhodospirillales bacterium
GGCTGGGTTCGGTGGTGAAATTGGCGATCATGGAGCGAGGCCTCGGGGGGGTGAGTGGCGGACGGCCACGCATATACTCCGGAATGGCCGCCCGGCAGAAGAGCCAAGCGCAACCGCTAGGATCGCCGAAGCCAGCCCCGCCGCCAGAACCAGAGGACCATCAGCACCGCCAGGCTGGCCATCACCAGCAGCACCGCCGGATAGCCCCAGCGCGAGCGCAGCTCGGGCATAAACTCGAAATTCATGCCGTATAGGCTGGTAATGAAAGTGAGCGGGATGAAGATCGTCGAGATCACCGTCAGCACGCGGATGATCTCGTTCAGCCGGTGGCTGATTGCGGACAGATAGACCTCCATCTGCATGGAGACCATTTCGCGATAGGTCTCGAGCAGGTCGATGATCTGCACCGAATGGTCGTAGCAGTCCCGCAGATAGGTGCGCGCCTCGCGCCCGATGAGCGAGGCCTCGTCGCGCAACAGCCAGCCGATCACCTCGCGCTCGGGCCAGCAGAAGCGGCGGATGACGAGAAGATCGCGCTTGAGCCCGTGGATCTGCCCGACCGAGCTGCGCGAGGGGCGCTCCAGGAGCTCGTCGTCGAGCTGCTCGATGCGCTCGCCGATGCGCTCCAGCATCGGGTACTTGCGGTCGACCACGAGGTCGATCAGCGCATAGAGCAGATAATCGGCGTCCTTCGACCTCAGGCGCGAGCCGGCCTGGCGGAGCCGCTTGCGGATCGGCTCGAACAGGTCCTCGGCGCCGTCCTCCTGGATGCTGATGACGAAGTTCTCGCCCTGGAAGAAGCTGACTTGCACCGCTTGGAGGCCGTCCGGCGTCTGTCGCATCTCGGAGAGCACGACGAAAAGCTGTCCCTCGTAGACATCCGCCTTCGGCCGCTGGCCGGCATTGAGGACGTCTTCCAGGGCCAGCGGATGCAGTCCGAAGAACTGCCCGAGATCGGTCATGAGCTTGGGATCAGGCCGGCCGGTGACGTGGATCCAGGTCTTGTCCGGCCGGTCGAGCGACATGCGGCAGTCGCCGATGCTCGCCTTCTGCACCTCCTCGATGTGGTCGGAGGTGTAGTTGATGAGGGAAATGTTGAGCGCGCCCGCCTCGACCGCCGCGCCGGCCAAGGTGCCGGGCGCGGTGCCCGGCGGGTGATAGCGCTTCTGGAAAACCATGATCCTCGCCCCCTGCCCCTCTCGGACGGCGGCGGGATGCTAACATAGATGCGAGGGGCCGTTGACCGGCCCCTCGGGCATCGTCAGGCGGCGTCGCTCGCGGCCGGCCCCGACACCCGCCAGGCATAGCCCAGCGAGCCGGCCCAGAAGCGCTCCAGGCGCATCAGGACCTCGTTCGCCTGCTGCAACTCGTTCTGATTAAGCACCCGCTCCTCGAGCAGCGCGATGTGGCGGCCGTAGAGCTCTGACAGCGCGGCGCCCAGGCCGCGGCCCTTCTCGGAAAGCCGGACCGTCACGGAACGGCGGTCGTGCGGCGAACGCGTCTGCTCGATATAGCCGTTCTCGGTCAGCTTCTTGAGATTGTAGGAAACGTTCGATCCCAGATAGCAACCGCGGATCGTCAGCTCGCCAACGCTCAGCTCTTCCTCTCCGATATTGAAGAGAATCATGGCCTGCACGTTGTTCAGGTCGCGAATGGCGCGCCGGTCGAGCTCCGCCTTCACCACTTCGAGGAACTCGCGATGCAAGCGCTCGATAAGCGCAATGATCTGCAGATAGGCGTCCTTCACGGCGCAAATCTCCCCTTCCAGTGCTGGACTGGACGGGAGTTTCCTGCAAAAACGCTTAAAATTGGCTTAAGCCTTGCGGGAACCGTTCATCGTGTTGGCGTGTTGCCCGGCCCGGACGGGGCTGCAATCTGGGTGCCTCAAGACGCAACCCCGCAGGGTAGGCATGCGGTCCTTCTGCGCGCGTTTCTTGATTGTTCTCCTGGCTGCGGCTCTCGCCGGCGGCACCCCGGCGCTGGCGGAACCGATCGGCTCCGGGATTGTCGAACCGATCCGCCACGAGGTCACCGGGGCTGGAAGCGGCAGCTTCGAAGCGCTGCTGAAGAAGCACAAGGTCCCGCCCGAGATACGGGACTCCGTCTTGCGCAGCTTCCAGCTCGATCCGGACTTCCCGCGCAGCCTGCCGAAGCAATCCGAGTTTCGGCTGGTCTATGAGGAGCTTCCCCCCGCCCTTAAGGAAGGGGACCCGCGGCTCGTCCTGCGCTCGATCTGGATTCGGGCCGATGGCAAGCTGTTCGATCTCTACCGCTACGGCTGGCGCGGCATCACCCCCGTCTACATGAACCAGAACGGGCGCTCGCTGCGCGAGCTGGTGTTTCGGCTTCCCGTTGACGATGCGCGCCTCACCTCGAAGTTCGGCTGGCGCGAGCATCCGATCCTCAAGAAGAAGAAGTTCCATTACGGGCTCGACCTCGCCGCGCCGCCCGGCTCGCCGGTCCGCGCCGCCGCGGACGGCGTGGTCGCGATGGCGGGATGGAACGGCAACTACGGAAACTATGTGCGCATCGATCACGGGCCGCACATCTCCACGGGCTACGCCCATCTCTCCTCAATCGTCACGACCTTGAAGGAAGGGACGCGGGTCAAACAGGGGGACATGATCGGCTTCGTCGGGATGACCGGCCTCGCCACGGGCCCGCATCTCTGCTTCCAGGTCCTCGACGGCAAGAAACAGCTCAATCCGCTTTCAGCGCGGCCGATGATCGACGAGGCGCTGATCGAGCAGCTCGCCACCAATCCAGGCCGCAACCTGCCCATCGCCACCATCGGCGACCTGCAGTAAGGACGGCTACGCAGCCCCTCCGCGGATCATTCGGATGATTCCGGAGAAATCGACCTGGGCGTTGCCCGCATTGACGAACAGGCCATAGAGCGCGGCGGCCTCCGCGCCGAGCGGGGTCGCCGCGCCGCCCGCGATCGCCGCCTCCTGGGCCAAACGAAGATCCTTCAACATCATCGCTGCCGTGAATCCCGGCTGGTAGTCGCGGTTGGAGGGCGCGCTCGGCACCGGCCCGGGCACCGGGCAATAGCTCGTCAGTGACCAGCACTGGCCGGAGGACTTGGAGCTGATCTCGAAGAGCTTCTCGGGCGCGAGCCCGAGCCGCTCGGCCAGCACGAAAGCCTCCGAGACCGCGATCATCGAGACGCCGAGGATCATGTTGTTGCAGATCTTCGCCGCCTGGCCCGCACCCGCATCGCCGGCATGGATGACGGCCTTGCCCATGCATTTCAGGATCGGCTCGGCGCGCGCAAAACCCTCGGCGGGCCCGCCCACCATGAAGGTGAGCGTCGCCGCGGCGGCGCCGGCCACACCGCCCGAGACCGGCGCATCCAGGAGCATGAGCCCCCGTTGCGCCGCCTCGGCGCTGAGGGCGCGCGCGGTCGCGACATCGATGGTCGAACAGTCCACCAGCAAGGTGCCCGGCTGCACCGCCGCGATGAGACCGTCCGCCCCGCCATAGACCGCGGCGGCCTCCCGGCCGGAGGGCAGCATGGTGAGGACGAGCTCGGCGCCGGCAGCGGCGGCGCGGGTGCTGTCCGCCGCCGTTGCGCCCGCATCGACCGCCGCGGCAAGGCGCTCGGCCGAGACGTCGAACGCGGTCACGGCATGGCCTGCTTTTACCAGGTTCGCGGCCATCGGGCCGCCCATATTGCCGAGGCCGATGAACCCGATCCGCGCCATGGCCGAACCCTCCTTCAGTCGGGAAAATCGAGCTCGCGCTCCAAGGGAGCGAAATAGGCCGCCACCGCCGCCTCGCTCACCGCTTCGAGCCGGTCGGGCGACCAGCGCGGGCGCTGGTCCTTGTCGATGACCACGGCGCGCACGCCTTCGAAGAAATCGCCGCCCGCCATGAAATGCTGCACGAGGCGGAACTCCAGCCGCATCGCCGCCTCGAAATCGGGCAGCGCGCGCCCGAGCCGCAGCTGCTGGAGCGCGACCTTCAGGCTGGTCGGCGATTTGGTCCGCAGCGTCGCGGCGGTCGCGCGCGCCCACTCGGTCCCCTCCGCATCGAGCGCCTCAAGGATGCGCTCGACCGTTGGCTCGGCAAAGCAGCGGTCGATCGTCGCCCGATGCGGCCCAAGCTCCGGCGGGCCGGGATCGGCCGCATGCGCGCGCAGCAGCGTATCGGTCTGGCCGCGCGTGCGTATCTCCGGCAGTGCCGCATCCAGCGCATCGAGCCGTGAACTCGGGACCATCGCTTCGGCCAGTCCCAGCGCGAGCAGGTCCGAGGCGCGAATGCGCGCGCCCGTGAGCCCGAGATAAATGCCGGTCTCGCCCGGGCAGTGCGACAAGAGCCAGGTCGCGCCGACGTCCGGAAAGAGCCCGATTCCGGTCTCCGGCATGGCGAAGACCGTGCGCTCCGTCACCACGCGATGAGAGCCGTGCACCGAGATGCCGACGCCCCCGCCCATGACGATGCCGTCGATCAGCGCGACATAGGGCTTGGGGAACCGGAAGATGTTCCGGTTCAGCGCATATTCCTCGCGATAGAAGATCTCGGTGTAGGGGTTGCCCGGCCCTTCCTTGTAGAGCGCGCGCACATCGCCGCCGGCGCAGAAGGCACGGTCGCCGGCGCCGCGGATGGCGACCAGCTTGATCTCGGAATCGGCGGCCCAGCCCTTCAGCGCCCGGTCGAGCCGCCGCGTCATGTCGAGCGTGAGCGCGTTCAGCGCCTGCGGCCGGTTCAGGCGAATGAGGCCAAGCCCGCCCCGCCGCTCGAAGAGAATATCTTCCGCGCTCATCTCATCCGGCGATCAGGCGGCGGGCGATGATGAGCCGCATGATCTCGCTGGTGCCTTCGAGGATGCGGAGCACGCGCATGTCGCGCAGGAACCGCTCGATCGGGAAATCGCGCAGATAGCCGTAGCCGCCATGCAGCTGCAGCGCCTCGTCCGCGACCTGATAGCCGAAATCGGTGGCGATGCGCTTGGCCATCGCCGCATGCATCGTGGCCTCGGGACGCTTTGCCTCCAGCGAGACCGCCGCGCGGTGGACCATCAGCCGCGCGGCATCGAGGTCGGTTGCCATGTCGGCGAGCTTGAATTGCAGCGCCTGGAATTCCGCCAGCTTCCGCCCGAAGGCCTTGCGCTGCTGCATATAGGCCGATGCGGCTTCGAGACAGGCGCGCCCGCCGCCCAGAGCGCAGGCGGCGACATTGACCCGCCCCCCGTCGAGGCCGCGCATGGCGAGCGTGAAGCCCTCGCCCTCGGCGCCCAGCCGCGCCTCGTCGGGCACCTCGACGCCGTCAAGCATCACCATCGAGGTCGGCTGGTTGCGCCAGCCGAGCTTGCGCTCGGGCTTGCCGAAGGAGAGTCCGGAAGCGCCCTTCTCCACAAGGAAGGCGGAGATGCCCTTGGCGCTCTCGTCTCCCGTGCGGGCCATGATGAGATAGAGATCGGACGCGCCGCCGCCGGAGATGAAGGCCTTGCTGCCGGTCAGCTTGTATCCCTGGTTGGTGCGCTCGGCGCGGGTCTTCAGCGCCGCCGCATCCGAGCCAGAGCCCGGCTCGGTCAGGCAGTAGCTCGCCAGCCATTCCAGGCAGGTGAGCTTGGGCAGGTATTTCTCTCGCTGCGCCTCGCTGCCGAAGCTGTCGAGCATCCAGGCGACCAGGTTCTGGATCGACAGGAAGGCGGCCGTCGAGACGCACGCCGCCGACAGCTCCTCGAAGATCAGCGCCGCCTCCACCCTGCCGAGGCCGGAGCCTCCGTGCTCGGGTCGCGTGTAGATTCCCGCGAAGCCCAGCTCGGCGGCTTTGCGCAAAGTGTCGACCGGGAATATCTCCTCCTCGTCCCAGCGCGCGGCGTGCGGCGCGATCTCGCCGGCGGCGAAGTCGCGCGCCAGGTCGCGGACCGCCCGTTGATCCTCGTTCAGCTCGAAATCCATCAGGGTCCCACCCCGTGCCAGTGGGCGCGGATCATAGGTTCGAGGCTACAGGCGAGCAACGGGCGGCGCCGGGCGCGAGCTGCCGGGAACCCGAAGGTTTGACCCGCTTGCCCCTTGCCCTAGGATGGGCGCCGAGGAGAGACGTGCCATGCGCGAGCGCAAGCCCCTGCCCATCACCCCCGCTTTCCCCGCCGGAGAAGCGCGCCCGCTCGGCGCCTTCCCGCGCGTGCGCATGCGCCGCAACAGGTCCGAGCCCTGGCGGCGCCGCCTGGTCGCGGAGAGCCGGCTGGCGGCGGACGACCTGATCTGGCCGATCTTCGTGCGCGAGGGCAACAATGTTGCCGAGCCGGTGCCATCGATGCCCGGCGTCGACCGCCTCAGCATCGACCGCCTGCCCGATGCGGTCGCCGCGGCGGCCGAGCTCGGCATCCCCGCCGTCGCGCTGTTCCCCCTCACGCCCGCGGAGCGCAAGAGCCCCGGAGGGGAGGAGTCCTGGAACCCGCAGAATCTGATGAACCGGGCGATCCGCGCGATCAAATCCTCCGTGCCCGGCATCGGCGTCATCTGCGACGTCGCGCTCGACCCCTACACGACGCATGGCCATGACGGGATCATGGTCGAGGACGAGATCGCCAACGACCCGACCTTGGACGCGCTGGTGCGCCAGGCTTTGTCCGAGGCCGAGGCCGGCGTCGACATGGTGGCCCCTTCCGACATGATGGACGGGCGCATCGGCCGCATCCGCGACGCGCTCGACGCGGCGGGGCACGAGCGGGTCGGCATTCTCGCCTACTCCGCCAAATACGCCTCTGCCTTCTACGGGCCGTTCCGCGACGCGATCGGCTCGCGGGGCGCGCTCGTCGGCGACAAGCGCACCTATCAGATGGACCCGGCCAATTCGGACGAGGCGCTGCGCGAGATCGCGCTCGATCTCGCCGAGGGCGCGGACATGGTCATGGTCAAGCCCGGCATGCCCTATCTCGACGTGGTGCGCCGGGTGAAGGAGGCGTTCGGCGTGCCGACCTTCGCCTATCAGGTCAGCGGCGAGTACGCGATGATCATGGGCGCGGCCGAGCGCGGCTGGATCGACGGCGAGAAGGCGATGATGGAAGCGCTGCTCGCCTTCAAGCGCGCCGGGGCGGATGGCGTTCTGACTTACGCAGCGCCCACCATCGCCAGGCGGCTCAGGGCCGGCTGAGCGTCACGGCCATCCCCAAGATCATCGGCACCGACAGGACCACCGCGCTGCCCAGCCAAATCCAGGCGGAGGTCGGTGTGGCGCGGGTGCCGGTGACCCGCTCGTAAAGAGCGGCGGGAACTCCGCTCACCACGAGAGTCGTCATCGCCAGCGCCATCGATCCGACCATGATCACCACGGCCGGGCTGGTCGCCGCCAGGATCGGAAACAGGTAGGGCATCAGGCCCCAGCTGATGACGACCGCGGGCGAGAACA
>JAREAF010000137.1 GCA_029240475.1 Rhodospirillales bacterium
GCGGCGTGCTGCTCGCCAACGACACCATCGAGCGGGCTTATTTGCGCATCGTCTCGGGCGCGACCGCGGCGGTGGCGCCCCTCTTCCTCGACCATCTCGTGCATGCGATCCTGCGCTCCGTCCTGGAGGGCTGCGTCGATCCGATCCGCTTGCGCGCGGCCGAGCTCTTGTTTCGCACCCAGCTTGTCTCGATCGAGTCGACGACGATCCGCGTCGGCGATGAGGAGATGATCCTCGCCGCGGCCGACCCCTTGCGCGCCGGCGACATCAAGGTGGATCTGCTGAAGCCGGCGGACGCGCACGCATATTGGAGCCGCAGCGACCGTTTCGACACCGCGCTGGAGATCGGCTTCGGCAGCCCCGGCCTCGACGGGCTCTGCCGCGTGCTGGAATCCTGGCTGTCGCACATGGCCGGCATCGAAGCGTCCATTCAGCCGGTGCAGTCCATCCGCGACGAGCGCTGGCGGTGGCACCTCGGGCTCGATGCAGAGGCGAGCGCGATTCTCAACGACCTTTATCGCAGCGTCGCTGTCGGCGAGGAGCGGCTCGCCCGTTTGCTCTCGCTGTTCCGGATGGAGGTGACGCCCTCCATGAGGCTCGCTGCCGAGATGTCCGGACGGCCGATCTATCTCGGCATGGCGATTACCCCGCGCGGGCGGCTGCGCCTCAAGCCGCAGAACCTGCTTCTCAACCTCCCTTGGCGCGAGGGGCAGGCTCCATGAATGCGGAACCGCGCAGCTCGCCTCTGGACGGGCGCGGCTCGCGCCTCGTGGCACTGCTGGTCGCGCTCGCGGTGGCTGCCCTGCTGGCCTACATCAACTGGGACGATTTCTTCCCGCCCGAGCGCACGGCCTCTCCGGAGGAAGCCGCCTTCCTGCAATGCATGGCCGAGCGCGCGGCCGGGATCGACGAGATGGTGCGCCAGCAGGCGATCACGGCCGAGCAGGAAACGCTCTTCCGCAGCCGCGCCGAGGCCCTCTGCCGCGCCCAGACCGCGCCCGCCGGCCCGCCGCCGCCGGTCGGCCTACCGCTGCCCATTCCGGAGCAGTAGGCGACCGTTATCCCTGCCCGTTGGTCTTGGGCGGGGCGGAGCCCTCGGCGGCGGCTTCGCGTTCGCGCAGGTAATCCTCCGTCGTGCGCGGCACCCGGCGCGGCGCGGCGGCCATCGGCTCGGGGCCGGTCTCGAATTGCGCCACCACGCGGCAGTCGCTGCACATGCGCATGCGGTCGATGGCGCCGCTGTCCTGGAACATCGAGTGCTTGGAGGCGAGCTGCGCGACCACGCGCTCGATCGAGCTCTTCGTGCCGAAGGCCTTGCCGCAGCGGATGCAGTGGAACGGCTCCTCCTCCTTGATCACCACCGGCAGGGTCGCGGTCGCGGTGAAGTTCAGCCGCGGCTCGAGCTTGATCACCTTCTCCGGGCAGGTCGTGCGGCAGAGTCCGCATTGCACGCAGGCCTCCTCGCGGAAGGCGAGCTGCGGCTTCTCCGGATTGTCGAGCAGCGCGCCGGTCGGGCAGACCCCGACGCAGGCGAGGCACAGGGTGCAGCCGGCCGTGTCCACGACCAGGCTCCCGAACGGCGCGCCCGGCGGCAGCGCTATCACATCGACCGGCTCGGGCGCGGCCGCGTGCAGATGCGTCAGAGCCATGCGCATCAGCTCGCGTTTGCCGCCCATCGGCACATGCGTTCCCGCGCTCGGGGCGGGAGCGGCGGGCATGGACCAGAGGCGGGTCTCCAGCACCTCCGGATCGGAGGTCTCGACGATTTCGATGCGGCCCCCGCCATAGCCGAGACCCGCCAGCACGCTTTCCATGACCCCGATCTGCGCGGCAAGGCCGCCGATTGTCCCTAGCGCGCCGCGTCGGGTCAGGACGATCAGCCGCGCGGCGCCGTAGGCGAAGGAGGAGAAGAGGAAATCGAGACCGAGCTGGGTCGTCTCGTTCAGCTCGAACGGGATGACGCGGGCGGGGAGGCCACGGCCGTGATGCGCGATCGCAGCGATGAGATCGGCCCCATGCTCACCGTCATGCAGGAGCAGCACCGGGTCGGCGCCTCCGGCCGCCCGGTAGGTCTGCAAGAGCACGCGAAGCCGGCCGAGCAGGTCGGGCGCGAGCGGCATGGCGTAGTCGGCGGCGCCGGTCGGGCAGACGCTGTGGCACGAGCCGCAGCCGGCGCAGACATAAGGGTCGATGGCGACCGTGTCGCCCGCAGGCGAGATCGCCCCGGTCGGGCAGACCTCGAGGCAGCGCGTGCAGCCGGTCTTGCGGTTTCGCGCATGCACGCACAGCTCGGGATGGAAATCGACGTAGCGCGGCTTCTCGAACTCGCCGACGAGATCGAGCGCGGCGAAGAGGGCGCGCTGCACCGCCGTTGGATCGCGCGGATCGGCGCGCAGATAGCCGTCGCGCTTGCCTCCCGAGAAGAGCGGAGCGCCGCCGCTCAGGTCCAGGATGAGATCGCATTTCGCACTGGCGCCGTTGCGGCCCGGCTCGAAGGCGAGGCGTCCGCGCGAGGAGGCGATCGCGGGCGCGTAGTCGTCGACGACGATGTCGAAATTGCCGAGATGCCCGCGCACGCCTGCGAGCCGCCCTTTGAAGATCGGCACATCTACCACGCGCGGCGGCGCGATCTCGCCCGGATCGGCGAGCAGCACCGTGATGTCGAGCTTGCCGCGGATCTGACGCGCGGCCTCGATCGCGCTCTCGTCGCGCCCGTAGATGAGGCAGCTTCCTTCCGAGCGCAGCGTGACGGTGGGGGTGGGGCGAAACGGCTCGGCCGCCGCCGCGAGCAGGGCCGCGATCTTCGGCGCGGCCTCATTGCCTTCCGCCGACCAGCCGGCCGTCTCGCGGATATTCGTGAAGCGCAGCTGCGCCTCGGGAGCGGTTTCGGCGGCGAGCTCGGCGAAGAGCGGCGCCTCCTGCGTGCAGGCGACCAGCACCTCGCCGCCTCCCGCAATGGCGCTGCGGAAGGACTCGATCTCGGCGCGGCAAAGCTGCGTATGCACGCGCGCCTCGCCCTCGGCGTCCAGCGCGCGGCACAGCGCCTTGCCGTCGAGCGCCATGCTGCGCTCGCAATTGCAGATGAGAATTGTCTCGCCGTTCCGCTTCATTCCATCAGGCTCTGCGCATCATCCGGCCGTGAAGGTTGCGTCGGCCCGCCCGCTGTCCGATCATGGGCTCCATTCTAGGGAGCTTTCGGTCTTGCGCGATACGCAAACCATGCGGGTCGGGGTGGTCCTCGAGCGCCGCCACATCGGCAACCCCTGGCAGGAGCATGCCTGGCGGCCCGTTGCCGTGATCCCCGGCGCGCCGGAGGTCGAGCGGCCGCGCCTGCTCATGCGCGAAGGACCGATCGAACTCTATCACGCCGCGACGCTGCCGATAGAGCTCTATCCGTCGGAGACCGAGGGTTATCGCTACAATCTCTCGCAGGAGCAGCCGCGGGTATATGTGGTGCTGCGCACGCCCGAAGGCGAGAGCGAGCCCAAGCCGTTCCTCGCCACCGTGTGTCCCTACGAGGCGCAGGATTACTCCGACAGCGGCAGCGACATCGTCGATGGCGTGCCGGCGCCCGATCCGGTGCTGGCCTGGGTCGCCGACTATGTCGAGCGGCACCATGTCGACGTGCCGTTCAAGAAGCGCGACCGTCTGCCCTTCGACCCCCGAAAGGGCGGCGCGCGCGGCGGAGGGCGAGGGCATGGCTGAGGATCGCGAGCCCTTCCTCAAGCGCTGGGCGCGCCTCAAGGCCGAGCAATCGAAGCCCGAGCCGCCCGAACCGGCGCCTCCGTCGTCTCCGCCGGCGGCTTCAGCTCCCGCTAATGAGAGCCCCGAGATCCGGCCCGAGGACCTTCCGCCGATCGAGGAGCTGACGGCGGAATCCGATTTCACACCCTTCCTCAAGGCCGGGGTACCGGAAGAGCTGAAGCGGCTTGCACTGCGCAAGCTGTGGCGCAGCGATCCGGTGTTCGCCAATCTGGATGGGCTGGTCGAGTATGGTGAGGATTTCGGCGCCGCCTTCCGCAATCCGGGGCCGGTGGCGACGCTCTTTCGGATCGGCCGCGGCATGCCCGGACCGGGCGATGCCGAGGGGGAGGATCAGGAGGAGCAAACGCTCCCGCAGGCCGGCGAACAGCCCAGCGCGGAAGAGCAGGAACCCAGCGCAGCCGGGGCCGGCCCGGAGGAGGGCGGCTCGGACCTCCCCGTCGTGCAAGAGGACGAGCAGAGTACGACCGGTTAGTGTGGACAGGGCCACCCTGCGCCGTTAGAGTTTCAGCGAAAGCCCGCCGTCAGAGTGGGAATAAGAACGTCGTGGGAGGAGAAATCCAATAGGTGCCCGCATCGTCCGCGGTTGCTGATCCCCTGGTCGGGGTGGAACTCTCGGAAGAAGACACAAGCCGCAGCGCCGTCTATCGCCTGCTTGGCCGGCTCCTGATTGCGCCACCCGATGCTTCCGCCCGCGCGGCCCTTGCCGAGTTGCGCGGCGATGAAAGCGCGCTCGGACAGGCGCTGAATGCGCTGGCCGCCGAAGCGGCGCGGACCGATCAGGATCTCGAACGCGAGTACCACGACCTGTTCATCGGGCTCGGCCGCGGCGAGCTCGTCCCTTACGGCTCCTACTACCTCACCGGATTCCTGAACGAGAAGCCGCTGGCCCTGTTGCGCAGGGACATGGCGCGGCTCGGCATCGCGCGGCGCGAGAGCGTGCGCGAGCCGGAGGACCATGTCGGCGCGGTGCTCGAGATGATGGCCGGCCTGATCGACGGCAGCTTTTCCGTGGCGCCCGGCGACATCGCTGCGCAGCAGCAGTTCTTCGCGACGCATGTCGAGCCGGTGGCCCCGCGCTTCTTCGCCGACCTGGAGCGGGCCGAGACGGCCCGGTTCTACCGGCCGGTGGCGCGCGTCGGATGCCTGTTCCTGGAGGTCGAAGCCTCCTCCTTTCAGATGATTTGAGAGTTCGTCGAGACCAAGCGAGGACGAAGGTCATGAGGACGAAGAAGGACAAGGCCTCGAAATCCGACCGCCGCGAATTCCTGAAGCTCGCGGGCATCGGGGCGGTCGCAGGGAGCGCCGCCGCGCTCAGCGGGCCGAAGAAGGCCGAAGCGGCGGCGGCCGATGCGCCGTCCGGCCGCGGCTATCGCGAGACCGAGCATGTGAAGAAATTTTACCGCTCGGCGCGCTTCTAGCGCGCGCCGCTGAGTTGGCAGGGTCTGTCCCGGCCCCGTGGGGCCGAGGGAAGGAGGCGAGGCAATGCTGATCAAACGTACGAACGGCGCGTCCGGCGGCTCTCGCATGTCGCGGATGCTGGGCGGTGTCGCCGCGGCGACCATGGACCGCCGCACCTTCTTCCGCCGCTCCGGCGTGGTCGCCGGAGGGCTGGCCGCCGCCTCGGCCCTGGGCTCGGGCATGGTGACCAAGGCGAAGGCCGCGACCACGGCCGGCGCCGACATCAAGCAGATCAAGACGGTCTGCACGCATTGCTCGGTCGGCTGCACCGTCATCGCCGAGGTGCAGAACGGCACGTGGATCGGCCAGGAGCCGGGCTTCGACAGCCCGTTCAATCTCGGTGCGCATTGCGCCAAGGGCGCCTCGGTGCGCGAGCACGCCCATGGCGAGCGCCGTCTGAAATATCCGACCAAGATGGTCGACGGCAAATGGACCAAGATCAGCTGGGACCAGGCGATCCAGGAGATCGGCGACAAGATGCTGGAGATCCGGCAGGCCTCCGGCCAGGACTCCGTCTACTGGCTCGGCTCCTCCAAGCACAGCAACGAGCAGTCCTACCTGCTGCGCAAGTTCGTCTCCTTCTGGGGCACGAACAACACCGATCACCAGGCGCGCATTTGCCACTCGACCACCGTTGCCGGCGTGGCCAATACCTGGGGCTACGGCGCGATGACCAACAGCTACAACGACATCCACAACAGCCGCGCCATCTTCCTGATCGGCGGCAACCCCGCCGAGGCGCATCCGGTGTCGCTCCTGCATCTGCTCAAGGCCAAGGAGCAGAACAACGCAACCCTCATCGTCGCCGATCCGCGCTTCACCCGGACCGCGGCGCATGCCGACGAGTATATGCGCTTCCGCTCCGGCACGGACGTGGCGCTGATCTGGGGCATCCTTTGGCACATCCTGGAGAATGGCTGGGAGGACAAGCAGTACATCCAGCAGCGCGTCCACGCTTTCGACAAGGTGCGCGAGCATGTCAAGCGCTGGACGCCCGAGGAGACCGAGCGTGTGACCGGCGTGCCTGGCTCGCAGGTCAAGCGCGTTGCCGAAACGCTGGCCAACAATCGTCCCGCCACGCTGATCTGGTGCATGGGCGGCACGCAGCACCATCACGGCAGCAACAATGTGCGCGCCTATTCCGTCCTGCAGCTGGCGCTCGGCAATGTCGGCGTCTCCGGCGGCGGCACCAACATCTTCCGCGGCCACGACAACGTGCAGGGCGCGACCGATCTCGGCCCCAACACCGACAGCCTGCCGGCCTATTACGGCATCGACGAGGGCGCCTGGAAGCATTGGTGCCGCGTCTGGGACGTGCCCTACGACTACATGGTCTCCCGCTTCGGCTCCAAGGCGCTGATGGAAAGCAAGGGCATCACCGTCTCCCGCTGGGCGGACGGCGTGCTCGAGGCCAAGGAGAACATGGACCAGCCCAACCCCATCCGCGCGATGGTGTTCTGGGGCCACGCGCCGAACTCGCAGACGCGCCAGGCGGACCTCAAGAAGGCGATGGAGAAGCTCGATCTCCTGGTCGTGATCGATCCGTATCCCACGGTCACGGCGGTGCTGCACGACCGCAAGGAGGGCGTCTACCTCCTGCCCGCCGCAACGCAGTTCGAGACCGTCGGTTCCGTCACCGCTTCGAACCGCTCGCTGCAATGGCGCGAGAAGGTCGTGGACCCGGTCTTCGAATGCAAGACCGACCACGAGATCATGTATCTCTTCGCCAAGAAGTTCGGGTTCGACGCCGAGATGTTCAAGCACATCAAGGTGAACGGGACCGAGCCCTCGGTCGAGGACATGACCCGCGAGTTCAATCTCGGCTCCTGGGCATGCGGTTATAGCGGCCAGTCGCCGGAGCGGCTCAAGCTGCACATGGCCAACCAGCACACCTTCGACCCGACCACGCTCAGGGCGAATGGGGGACCGTGCGACGGCGAGTATTACGGCCTGCCCTGGCCCTGTTTCGGCGCACCGGAGGCCAAGCACCCGGGCACGCCCAATCTGTACGATCCGTCCAAGCACGTCATGGACGGCGGGATGACCTTCCGCGCCCGCTTCGGCATCGAGCGGGAGGGGCAGAACCTGCTGGCCGAGGGCTCCTGGTCCAAGGGCTCCGAGATCCAGGACGGCT
>JAREAF010000138.1 GCA_029240475.1 Rhodospirillales bacterium
CACTTTCCCGTTCGCGGCGGTCACCACCCGGTCGGCGGCGGCAAGATCCTCCCCAGGCTGCAGCAGGGCCGAGGCGCCCTCGCGGACGAAGAATACGTCACCCGCCTGCTCCACTACGCGGCCGACCGGGTCGGCCTGGGCAGGGGTCGGGGACAGCCAGCCCAGGGCGACGACAAAAGCAAGAACGGTTCTAAGCCGCATCGGACGGATCCTCTGCCCTGGAGCGCGGCCGCAATTCTAGCCCCGCAGGAGAGGCGCGCCGAGTATCCGGACGGGGATGAAGAGGCGTCGGGGCGGCGCTTTCGTCGTTGCGGCGGCATAATTCGTCGCTCCTGCGGGTTTGGCTGGACCGCCGCCCGCAAGACAATAAAGGCGGAGCTTGGGGCCCCAATCTGAGGGCGGGACGTCACCGTCCTTCAAATCGGCAATAAGAAGCCCTAAGCTATCGGGGGCTTTGGGACAGGTCTGTAGAAAAGCCTGCCCTCATGCAATCAGGGAGACTTCAGTGAAAGACATTGAGAAGATTCTTCGGGGAGAAGCCGAAGGCATCGGCCGCCGCGACTTCATGACGCTGGCCGGGGCCCTGGGCGTCGGCACGGCGCTCGGCACGGGCCTCCTCGGCAAGCCGGCGCGCGCCCAGACGCCGAAGAAGGGCGGCCATCTGGTGATCGGCATGGATGGCGCGGGCGCGGGCGACAGCATCGACCCGGCGACCTACACCGCGACCTACATGCAGACCACCGGCATGCAGTTCTACAACACGCTGGTGGAGGTGGATGAGAAGGGCCAGGTGCAGCCCTCGCTGGCTGAATCCTGGGAGGCCAAGCCGGGCGCGACCGAGTGGGTCGTGAAGCTGCGCAAGGGCGTGCAGTTCCACAACGGCAAGGAGATGAAGGCCGCCGACGTCGTCTACTCGATCAATCACCATCGCGGTGAGGAATCGAAGTCGGCGGCGAAGGCCCTGCTGGCGACCGTCAGCGACATCAAGGCGTCGAGCGACAACGAGATCACGATCACGCTCAGCAGCGGCAACGCCGACCTTCCATACCTGCTGGCGGACTATCACCTCGGCGTGGCTCCGGAAGGCGCCGCGTTCGACGGCCTGGGCACCGGCGCCTTCATCCTCGAGAATTTCGAGCCGGGCGTGCGCACGCTGGCCAAGCGCAACCCGAACTACTGGAACTCCGACAAGCGCGGCCACGTGGACTCGACCGAGATCCTGGCCATCAACGACCCGACCGCGCGCGCGAGCGGGTTGCAGAGCGGATCGCTCCACCTGATCAACCGCGCCGATCCCAAGATCGTGTCGGTGCTGCAGAAGAACCCGAACATCCAGATCCTCGAGATCTCCGGTGCGGGCCACTACTGCTTCCCGATGCGGGCCGACACGGCGCCGTTCGACAACAACGACGTGCGGCTAGCGCTGAAATACGCGATCGACCGCGACGAGATCGTCAAGAAGGTGCTGCGGGGCCATGGCAAAGTCGGCAACGACCAGCCGATCCCGTCCTTCGATCCGTTCTATGCGGCGGACATCCCGCAGCGGCCGTACGACCCGGACAAGGCCAAGTTCCACCTCAAGAAGTCCGGCTTTTCCGGCCCCATCATCCTCAGCGTTTCCGACGGCGCCTTCACCGGCGCGGTCGACGCCGCCCAGATCTATCAGGCCAATGCCGCCAAGGCTGGCATCAACCTGCAGGTGGAGCGCGTGCCGGCCGACGGCTACTGGGACAATGTCTGGATGAAGAAGCCGTTCGTCGCCTCCTACTGGGGCGGCCGTCCGACGGCGGACCTGATGTTCTCCATCGCCTATGTGTCGGACGCGCCCTGGAACGAGAGCTTCTGGAAGCGCCCGGACTTCGACAAGCTGGTGGTGGCTGCCCGCGCCGAGCTCGATACCGCTAAGCGCAAGCAGATGTACCGCGACCTGCAGCTGATGGTGGTGGACGACGGGGCCGAGATCATCCCGATGTTCAACAACTTCATCGATGCGGGCCTGAAGAAGGTGCAGGGCTTCGCTCCCACTCCGACGCTGGAGATGAGCGGGCTCAGAGCCGCCGAGAAGGTCTGGCTCGAGGGCTAAGTGCTAGCCCTGCTTGCCCGGCGCCTGGCGCTGGGCGTGCTGACGATCCTGGTGACCTCCGTGCTGATCTTTGCCGGCACGGAGGTTCTCCCGGGAGACGTGGCAACCGCCATCCTCGGGCGATCCGCGACGCCGGAATCGATCGAATCGATTCGCAAGGCGATGGGTCTGCACGACCCCGCGCCGGTCCGCTACGTCCGCTGGCTGACCAACTTCCTGCAGGGCGATCTCGGCACCTCGCTCGCCAACGGGCGGCCGATCGCCCAGCAGATCGCGTCGAGGCTGGGCAACACCCTCTTCCTCGCCTCCGTGGCGGCCGCCATCGCCGTGCCGCTCTCCATCATTCTCGGGGTGATGGCCGCGATCCGCGCCAACGGCTTGTTCGACCGCGCGATCAGCGTGGCGACGCTGGTCGCGATCTCGTTTCCCGAGTTCTTCATCGCCTATGTCCTGATCATCATCGTCGCCGTCAATCTCGGCTGGTTCCCGAGCCTGGCCTCCATCTCGCCGGTGATGGATCTGGGCGACCGGCTCTATGTCGTGGCGCTGCCGGCCCTGACCCTGGTCATGGTGGTCCTGGCGCATATGATGCGCATGACCCGCGCCTCGGTGATCGGCGTCATGTCCAGCCCCTATATCGAGATGGCGGTGCTGAAGGGGCTGCCGGGCTGGCGCGTGGTCGTCCAGCACGCGCTGCCGAACGCGCTGGCCCCGATCATCAACGTGGTGGCCCTGAACCTCGCCTATCTGATCGTCGGGATCATCGTGGTCGAGGTCGTCTTCGTCTATCCCGGCATGGGCCAGTTGATGGTCGATGCGGTGGCCAAGCGCGACGTTCCCGTGGTGCAGGCCTGCGGCCTCATCTTCGCCGGCACCTATGTCGGCCTCAACATGATCGCCGATATCCTGGCGATCTTCTCCAATCCGCGCCTGCGGCGGCCGAGGTAAAGGGGGAGCGATGCGGCTCTTCGGGCAAAGGCTCAGTGTCGCGGCAACGATCGGGTTGGTGATCATCGTCGTCAACATCCTCGCGGCGGTGCTCGCGCCGGTGGTCGCGCCCTATGGCGAGGCGGACATCATCGGCGACGTCTGGGACGCGCCGGAAACATCGCAGACGGTCTTCGGCCTCGACAATCTCGGCCGCGACATGTTCTCGCGCCTGCTCTATGGCGCGCGCACGACCATCACCATCGCGCTGATCACGACTTTGCTCTCCTTCACCATCGGCTGCGTGTTCGGCTTCGCCGCGGCGGTGGCGGGCGGCTGGCTGGACATGCTGCTGTCGCGCATCGTCGATGCGCTGATGGCGATCCCGACGCTGATCTTCGCGCTGCTGGTGCTCTCGGTGCTCGGCACGTCCATCCCGGTGCTGATCGGCACCATCGCAGTTCTGGACTCCACCCGCGTCTTCCGCCTGAGCCGCGCCGTGGCGATGAACATCGTGCCGCTGGAATATGTGGAGGCCGCGCGCCTGCGCGGGGAGGGCCTTGCCTGGGTGATGCGGCGCGAGGTGCTGCCGAACGCGCTCCCGCCGCTGATCGCCGAGTTCGGCCTGCGCTTCTGCTTCACCTTCCTCTTCATCGCCGCGCTGAGCTTCCTTGGGCTCGGCATCCAGCCGCCCTTCGCGGATTGGGGCGGAATGGTGCGCGACAACGCGCAGGCGATCAGCTTCGGCGGGATCGCGCCGCTGATCCCGGCGGCGGCCATCGCAATCCTGACGATCGGCGTCAACCTCGTCGTGGACTGGATCCTCTCCATCCATGCCGCAAGACGGGCCTGAGGCGATGGAGCAGAACATCATCCTGACCATCCGCGACCTGCAGATCCTCGCCCGGATCGAGGGGCAGCAGGACGCAGCCAAGCCCATTGTCGACGGCGTCAGCCTCGAGCTGCGGCGCGGCGAGGTGCTCGGGCTGATTGGCGAATCCGGCGCGGGCAAGTCGACCATCGGCCTTGCCGCCCTCGGCTACACGCGCCCGGGCTGCGTCATATCCGGCGGCAGCATCGTGTTCGACGGCGTCGACCTGGCCCGCCTGCCGGTCGAGGAGATCCGGAAGTTCCGCGGCAGCCGCGTCGCCTATATCGCGCAGAGCGCCGCCGCCTCCTTCAACCCTGCGCGCAAGCTGTATGACCAGGTTGGCGAGGCTCCGGTCCGCCATGGCCTCATGAGCTGGTCGGAGGCCAAAGCCCGCTCCACCGAGCTTTTCCGCGAGCTCGACCTGCCCAACCCGGACACGTTCGGCGAGCGCTATCCGCACGAGGTCTCCGGCGGTCAGCTGCAGCGCGCCATGGCGGCCATGGCCATGTCCTGCCGCCCGGAGATCCTGGTGCTCGACGAGCCGACCACCGCACTCGACGTGACGACCCAGATCGAGGTGCTGGCCTCCTTGAAGAAGCTGATCCGCGAGCACCACACCGCGGGGCTCTATATCACGCACGACCTTGCGGTCGTCGCGCAGATCGCGGACCGCATCATGGTGCTGCGGCACGGCAAGATGGTGGAGGAGGGGCCCGCCGGCGACATCCTGCACCGGCCGCAGCAGGAATATACCCGCATGCTGGTGTCGGTGCGGGCGGCCGAGACCTCCGCGCCCCTGCCGCCGCCGCGCCACCGCGCCGCGGGAACTCCGGTCCTCGCGCTGGACCATGTGAGCGCGAGCTATCGGAGCCTGGTCAAGGTCATCAACGACGTCTCGCTGACGATCGCGCGCGGCGAGACGGTGGCCGTCGTGGGCGAATCCGGCAGCGGCAAGAGCACGCTCGCGCGCGTGATCTGCGGCCTGCTGCCGCCCGAATCCGGAACCATCGCATTCACCGGCGAGCCCTTGCCCAAGGCGCTGCGCCAGCGCAGCCGCGACCAGCTGCGCCGGATCCAGATGGTCTATCAGATGCCGGACGTGGCCCTGAACCCGCGCCAGACCATCGGCGAGATCCTGGGCCGGCCCGTCTCCTTCTATTTCGGCTCCTCCGGCTCCGACGTGCGCGCGCGCGTCAAGGAGCTGCTGGAGATGGTCGACCTGCCGGCCGATTTCGCCAAGCGCCGGCCGGGCGAGTTGTCGGGCGGGCAGAAGCAGCGCGTCTCCATCGCCCGCGCGATCGCGGCCAAGCCCGAGCTGATGATCTGCGACGAGGTCACCTCGGCGCTCGATCCGCTGGTGGCCGACGGCATCCTCAAGCTCCTGCAGCAGATCCAGGACGAGATGGGGCTGTCCTATCTGTTCATCACCCATGACCTCGGCGTGGTGCGGCGCGTCTCGGACCGCGTCGCGGTGATGCTGCGCGGCGCGCTGGTGGCGGAGGGACCGCTCGCCAAGGTGTTCTCCCCGCCCTATCACCCCTACACCGAGCTGCTGCTCTCATCGGTGCCTGAGATGCGGCTCGACTGGCTGGAAGAGGTACTTGCCCGCCGAGCCGAGATACCGCGGGTCGCCGCGCTCTCCGCCTAGCCTCGCGCCCCAAGTACAGAATTATCTAATACATCCAGCGGTTTGCCTGGAGGTCGGGCCGGCCCCGGAGGTCGGGCGCCGGCCCTGTGCTCTGTCGCCTTTCGGCGGTCCTCCGATGAGCATTATGAATTTTTCAATTTCCTGCAGCATAGTGGCTGCGCCATGCATCATTGTTCAATTTGCGGTCATCTCGTCGGCATCCAGAAGGTCTCGTGCCCATCCTGCAAGGTGGGCTTCGAGGGCGACTTCCGGTTGCCACGGCTCGCCCGGCTGGACAGCGCCGAGCAGCAGCTGGCGGAGCAGTTCCTCCTGTCCGGCGGGAACCTGAAGGAGCTCGCGGTCGCGCTCGGCACCAGCTATCCGACCTTGCGCAAGCGCCTCGATGCGTTGACCGAGAGCCTGCAGCGCCTGCGCCGCGAGGACGAGGCGGAGGCCGACCGGATGTTGGACGGGGTCGAGGCGGGACAGCGGCGCGCCGAGGAAGCCGCGCGCCTGATCAGGGAGATGAGCGGTGGATCCTAACGAACGCATTCGCCGGATGCAGGAGCGCGGCGTCGTGACGCCGGAGCAGGCGGCCATGCTGCGCGCCAGCATCTCGACCGCGGCGCCGGCCGGGGGACCGGCTGCGCCGCCGCCTCCCCGCCGGGCGCGGATGACGGGATGGCTGCTCGCCGCCGGTGCACTGGCGGCCATCGCCATCGTCTTGCTCCTCGCATCCATCACGCCCGAGGCGGCGCGGATCGACGACGTCTCGCAGACGATCAATCAAGTTGGGGGACATGGGGAGATGAATAGGTCGCTGTCGGCGGTCCTCGGGATCGGCATTCTGATCATCGTGCCGCTGCTGGTGTGGGTCTTCACCCACAACAGCCTGGTCAACCGCGAGGAGCGGGTGTTCGAAGCCTGGGCCGATACGGAAAGCAACATGCAGCGCCGCGCCGACCTCATTCCGGCGCTGGTCGACACGGTGTCGCGATACCTGGAGCATGAGCGCGGCACCTTCACCGAGGTGAGCGGCCAGCGCGCGACCGCGCTGAAGGAGGCGAAGGCCAGCCTCGACGAGCTGATCCGGGCGAGCCGTGACGCCGCAGAGCTCATGCGCCAGCGCGGCGCGGCGGCGGTCGAGGACGAAGCCCTGCTGCGCACGCTCGCCGAGGCGGAGGCGCGCATGGGCGCGGGCATCCGCACCGTCATGGGGGTGGCGGAGGCCTATCCCGAGTTGCGGTCCTCCGACCAGTTCCTCGAGCTGCAGGGCCAGCTCGAAGGCACCGAGAACCGCATCAATGTCGCGCGCATGCGCTTCAACGAGGCGGTGCGCGCCTACAATGCCGCCATCCGCTACCTGCCGGGCAGCCTGGTCGCGAGCCTCGGGAATTTCCACCGCAAGGCCTATTTCCAGAGCACCGAGGAGGCGAAGCTTGTCCCCGCGCTGGCCTTCCAGTGAGCTGCGCGGCCTCGCCGCCGCCGTCCTCGTGCTGCTGGCGGGCTGCGGCAAGCCGGACCTGGTGGAGGACGAGGCGGGGCTGTTGAGCGAGGCGGAGCGGGACCGCATAGCCGAGTTCCACCGCCTGCTCGCGGAGGATTACGGGATCGACTACCGCATCGTTACGTTGCGCCAAGTCGGCGATATCGAGCGTGAGGCCGTGGAGCGCTTCGCGCGCCTGAGCATCGGTGGGGAGGGGAATGGCGGGCGCGGACTGCTGCTGCTCGTCGATCCTGACAGCAAGCGCGCCCGGCTCGAGGTCGGGCGCGCGCTCGAAGGCACCGAGAACCGCATCAATGTCGCGCGCATGCGCTTCAACGAGGCGGTGC
>JAREAF010000139.1 GCA_029240475.1 Rhodospirillales bacterium
AAGGCCAGCGCGGCGCCGTCGAGCACCGCCGCAGGGAGCGACTCGAAATCGGGCAGGAACACCGTCTCCGGCCCTGCCGGGACGAAGACCGGCTCGGCGCCGGCCGCGGCGGCCGCGCCGGCATAGACGTGATAGAACGGATTGGGGATCAGTACCTTGGGCGGCGCGCTGTTGCCCTTGAGCGCGACCGCCGAGAGCGCGACCTGGAACAGGGCCTCGCGGCTGCCCGGCGCGGGCAGGATGTTGAGCTCCGGGTCGATCAGGCCCGGCGGCAGGCGGTACCGCCGGCCGAGCCACTCGGCGACGGCGGCGCGGAACTCGGGCGTGCCGCCGGAGGGCGGGTAGCGCGACCAGCCCGCGGCCTCGCGCTCCAGCACCTCGCGCACGAGCGGCGGGGCCGCGAATTGCGGCTCGCCCACGCCCAGATTGAGCACCGCGACTCCTTGCGGCGTGCGCAGATCGGCCAGCAGCGCGTTCAGCCGCGTGAAGGGGTGATAGGTGAGCAGGGGTTCGAGCCGGTCGCCCATGGGCTCCTATGTCGAGGGGTGGCCATGACGGAAGAGCCCGCCTCCCCCGAAGCGGGCCCGATGTTCGGCACAAAACGTAAACGATTTTACCCCGTCAGGGACAGGGGCCACAAGGGCGGCGGGTCAGTGCCCAGGCGGGGGCAGCTCGGTCCTGCGCGGGCGAACCAGGCTCAGCCCCACCATCAGGGTGCAGACCGCACCCCAGATCCAGGGCGAGTGGCTGTCCCGGAAGATGACGACAACCCCAAAGCATGCCGGCCAGGGTGACGATATAAGCCGCCTGGCTGGTGAAGACCGGCCCCGCCCACAGGACCAGAAGGGTGATGAAGAAGTAGTCGAGCAGCGTGATGGCGGCGACGGCGGCCATGGCTCCCTCAGGCGCCCCCGGCGGCCAGTGCGGCACGAAGAAGGTGCCGCTCGCCAGCACGACCGGCAACAGCAGGACCGACACCGACGAGAACATCAGGAAGAGCAGCCGATCGACGTCGACATGCTTGGGCGCGCGCGCCTCGATATAGAGATGCTCGGCGGCGTAGCAGGCCGCGCCGGCGAAGGCCACCAGCACGAACACCGAGTCGCCCGGCTCGGGCAAGCTCGTCTTCGGCAGCAGCACCATCATCACGCCCGCCGCGCCGAGCCCGATGCCCACCGTCCGCAGCAAGGTGAGCTTCTCGCGCTTCAACAGGATCGCTCCTAGCAGCGTCAGGATCGGCACGAGCGCGATGCCCAGCGCGATGAGGCTCGCCGGAATCTCCTTCGCCGCATAGAAAAAGAAAAGGTTCGGGAAGACGACGCTCAGGATTCCCCACGGCACGCAGAAACTCAGCAGCCCGGAATCGAGTCCTCGCAGCTTGCCGAGGACCGCCAACTCGATGGCGAGGGCGCCCGTCGCCAGCACCGCGAACCAGAACACCAGCCCGAGCGGGTGGGCCCCGGTCCCGCCGGCGATCTTCATGAAGGAGAACGAACTTCCATAAATGACGCCGGAGGCCAGAAGGATGGCCCAGCACAGGGCCCTGCTGTTCTTGAAAACCGAAGCACGGGCAGCCGAGGCGGCGGTCACTGGTGCCGCACCACCAGCGTGAGGTCGTTGCCGCCGAGCCGGGCGAGGTCGCCCTCGCGGAGCACGTAGCGGCGCTCGGCGGGCGCGGCGATGGCGTCGAGATGCGCGGCGATGCGCGCATCGGGCGTGCCCGCCGGCTCGGGCAGATAGTCGAGCGCCTCCAGCGCGATCTCCTGCCCGCCGGGGCCGCGCAGCAGCACCGTCTCGCCGCGATCGGAGCCGCGCGTCTTGACCGTCACCACGATCGGGAACTCGCGGCCGCCGAAATGCTCGTCGGTGAGGACATGCAGGTTCTGCGCGTTCTGCGCATGGGCGAGATAGCGCTCGCGCGTCGCGCGCGCCTCCTCCCAGAGCGTGGCGAACAGGTTTCCGGTCGCCTCCTTGGCGGCGATCGAGTTGGACGCGGTGATGTAGGCGGCGGTGACGTGCTGGAGGATGCGGGCGATGCCGCGCGCCTTGGCGTCGGCCTCGAGATACTCCTCCCAGGCCTCCTTCTCGACCTGGTCCATATAGGTGTGGAAGGCGAGGCGCATGGCGTCGTAGGCGACGCCGCGCACGATGCCGGTGCCCGTCTCAAGCGCGACTTTCTTCGCGTCGAAGGCCTTCAGCGCGCCCAGCGCCTTGGCCGCCTTCTCCTCGACCTCGGCCAGGGTGCGGGCAAGGTTCGACGTGACCACGCGCGCGGCCGTGACCGCGGGGCGCGCGGCACGGACGGCATTGAGGCTCTGCTCGAGCGCACCGGCCGAGGCCTGGCGCTCCACCGCCTGGAGGAACTCGTCTTCGGCCGCGATCAGGGTCCAGAAGGCCTGCGCGAATTGCGTGTCCGCCCGCCGCGCGGCGGCGCGCGCGACCTCGCGGTCGAGCACGGCATTGTGCAGCTGGCGCGACAGCACGCCGCCCTCGCGCACGCGCAAGACCGCCTCGCCGGTGAGGTCGATCATGGCGCGGTAGAAGGTGTTCTTGGCGAAATCGCCGCCGAAGGGGTTGTAGTCGAGCCCGGTCGTGGCGCCCTGGTAGAGGCCGATCAGCTGCGAGGGATCGTAGGGCCGCCAGTCGTCGCGCCCCCAATTGTTGACGAAGACCGCCTCGGCGACCTTGCCGCCGAACTCGGCGACGATGCCGGCGAGCCCGCCCTCGGCGCCCGCCGCCAGCACCTCCACCTCCTCGCTGAGGAGATTGACCCAGAAGCGCTTGGTGGTGTTGCTGTAGAGGAATTCCTGGAGGCGATCGTTGGCCTCGATCGCCTCGAAGCCGTACTGCTCCAGGTCCGGCAGCAGCGCGGCGCGGCGGCGCTGCAGGCGGTCGCGCTCCCAGCGCTCGGCTTGCGCCTTCCAGCGCACGTCGTTGGCGCGGCTCGCATAGTCCGCCATCGCATCCTCGAGCCGGCGGACGATCGCCGGATCGACCTCGTAATCGGCGCGATAGACGGTGACGCGCGGCAGGTCGACCTCGACGGTGACGCCGGTCACCGCCGGCTGCTGGTCCTGGCGCCCCTCGGCCTGCGCCGTCAGGATCGAGATCTGGCCGTCGCGCTCGGCGATCCGGCGCAGGAGGTCGTCGATCAGCCCCTCATCGTCCAGGACCTCGACGCGGGCGCGCCCCAGCTCGGCGGCGTTGTCCTGCAAGAGCCGCGTGAGGTCCCGGTAATGGGCGGCGTTGAGCGCGTCGATATGCTCCTGCTGCAGCCGGCGAATGCGCGCCTCGCGAGTCTCCTCGGGCCGGTCGCGTCGGGCCAGCACGTCATTGAGCGCGGCGAGGTCGCGGGCGCGGCTTTCCAGCTCGGCGCGCAGCTGCGCCTTGCGCGCATCGGTCGTGGCGTTGCGCAGGCGCCGGTTCAGCTGCTCGATGTCGCTCTGCGCATCGCGCACCAGCCGCTGCGCCGCCCGGCGCAGCTCGGCCAAGCGCGCCTCGGCGCGCTCCAGCGCCCGCACATCGGCGGAAGTCGAGCCGCCGCTGTTGCCGGCCTGGACGATGCGGCGCTGCAGATTCTCGATCTCCAGCTCGGTCTCGCCGATCTGATCGCGCAGGACGCGATGGCCGGCCGGCACTTCGGGCGGCGGCGGCTGGCGCAGGCGCTCGATCTCGGCATCGATCGCGGCAATGCGCGCATCGAGCGGCCGCTTGCGGCGCTCCAGCTCCTCGCGCCGCGTGGCGATCTGTTCGACGCGGCGGCGCTTCTCGACGAGGCCCTCGGCGAGCCGCTGCCGCTCCTCCTCTAGCCGCTGCCGCTCGCGTTCGGCATGGCCCTTCAGCTCGCGGATGCGAGCGCGATAAGGTCCGTATTCGGCCGCGATCGAGACGATGTGGTAGAGGTTCTCGGTCCGCGCCGTGGCGTTCGCGCCATCCACGGTGCCGGTGACCGTCGAGTTCTGCGGCACCTGGAGGCGCAGCGGCGCATCGTCCGCCAGCGCCGGCGCGGTCAGCAGCGTAAGCGCGCCGAGCAGGCCAAGCGCGCGGCTCATGGCTGCACCTCGCCCTCTGCAGCCGGCGGGTCGAGCAGGATCGAGGCGCTGCGGTAGAGCTTGGGATCGCCGGTGCGCGCGACCGGCACCGGGACCGCACCGCCCGGCCAGGAAAGGTCGACCACCTTCTCGGCTTCGTCCTGCGGATCGGGATAGAGCGCTTCGAGGAAGATCGGCTCGCCATAGGGCAGCGCGCCCTCGACCGGCCGATAGCCGCCGCCCTCCGCGATGACGAAGCGCAGCTCGGGCCCGCCCGCCTCGCGGGTCAGCACGATCTGCTGGTCATAGGGGTCGTGCACCTTCGAGACCTGCAGATCGAGCGCGCCGTAGGTGACGTGCTGCGAGCCCCAGAGCCCGGCGAGGCGTGAGCCGCTGCCGCAGGTCTCCAGCCGCAGGGTGAAGAAGAGGCCCATGCCGGCGAGCTGCGAGCGGACCTCCAGCGGCAGGCCCTCGCCCATATCCGCGACATGCGAGATGGCGTGGCGGGCGTCGATCTTGCCGAGCCGGATGGTGCCCTGATAATCGAGCCGGTGCCCGTCCGCCCTGGTCCCGACGAGCTGGATCGCATCGCCCGCGCCCGAGATCGCCCAGACCGAGCCATCCGAGCCGGTCCAGGCGCCGTTCAACGCCTCCCGCGCCGCCGCAGCGGATGCGGCGGTGACGACGCAGGGCGCGGCCGGCTGAATGCGGTGCTCGAGGCCTTTCCGGTCGGGGCTGGCTTCGGTCTTCGCGCTGCCCTCGAACAGAACGCGGGCCGGCTCGTGCCCGGAGGCTGCGGGCAGCAGCACCTCGACGGCGGTCTTGCCGGCGGCGACCGCATCGGTCAGCTCGACGGTGTAGCCCTCGCGCTCCAGGGTCTGCCGGACGGTCGGCGCGGGCTCGGCGCCGCCGACGCCGCGCGCGGCATCGACGAGCCGATCCATCGCCTCGCCTTGCGGGACCGGCCGCCCCGCCGCCTGATAGAGCGCGCCGATCGCATCGGAGATCGCGTCCCTCTGCCCGCTCAGCACAGCGTCATGCACCGCGCCGACGTGTGTGCCAAGCTCGCCCGCGCGCTGGCCGAGCAGGAGCGCCTTGCCATAATCGGTCAGGAGCGCGGCGTCGGCCGGCTGCGGCGGGCGCGCGAGCCCCAAGAGCCGCTCCGCCTTCAGCGCCTCCACCGCGCGCGCATAGATTTCAGGATCGACGCCCGGCGGCGGAGCGCTCCCGGCCGGCGCCAGCACGTCGGCGATGGCGCCCATGGTGCGCGCGTCGATATCGGCGCCCGCCGCGGGTCCCACGAGGGCCAGCGCCGCAAGGCCGATGAGAAAAGCGCTGCGGGGCAAGACCGCCGCTCCCCTCTTGCTCAGGGCTCGAGCTGGCCGAACAAGCGGAACTCATGCGCCGCGATATAGCCGCCGCCATGGTCGGTGAGTAGCCCGACCTTGAGGTACCGCGCCTTCACCGGCGCGAAGGTGAAGGCCTGGAAGCCATCGGGAAACAGCTTGTAGTTCCGCGTCGCGAACTTGCCGACGGAGCGGAACGGTCCGGCCGGGCTCTCCTCCGACACGAACAGCTCGAACTCGCGCAGATTGTACTGGCTGGTCTGCGGGATCAGCGCCTCGAAGCGGTCGACGGTCGCCGTCTTCTCGCCCTGGAAGGCCCAGATCCCCTCGCCGGTGTAGGTGGCGACGCGGTCGGGCGCGCCGTCATTGAGCTTCGCCCACTCGTCGTTGGGCGCGCCGAGGAGATTGCCGCCGTTGGCGCGCGCGAGCAGGTCCGTTCCCGCCGCCGCAGCCGGTGCCGGCGCCGGCGCCGCGGCCTCGTCGATGGTCCCGAACAGCCGGATCTCGGTGGTCGAGATGTAGCCGCCGCCATGGTCGCTCAGCATGGCCACTTTCAGGAACCGCGCGGTCGTCGGCGCGAAGCTGAAGCGCTGATAGGGCGACTGCACCATCTTGACGTTCTGGGTGGCGAAGCGGCCGATGGAGCGGAACGCCCCGTCCGGTCCCTCCTCCCCGGCGAAGAGCTCGAATTCCTTGAGGTTGTACTGATTGGTCTGATCGATCAGCACCTCGAAGGAATCGAAGGTGGCGGGCTTGCGGTCCTTGAACGACCAGACGCCCTCGCCGGCATAGGTGGCGACGCGGTCCTCCTTGCCGTCGGTGAGCCGCGACCACTCCTCGTTCGGCGCGGCGATGAGCGTGCCCCCGCCGGACGCGGCCAGGATGTCGGAGCCGGTCGGCGCAGCAGTGGCCGGCACCGCCACCGCCGCTTCGTCCAGGGTGCCCCAGAGCCGGAACTCGTTGGTCGAGATGTAGCCTCCGCCCTGGTCGGTGAGCAGCGCAACCTTGAGGTAGCGCCCGGTCGCCGGCGCGAAGCTGAAGCGCTGATAGGGCGACTGCACCATGCGGGTGTTCAGCGCCGAGAACCTGCCGACCGAGCGAAAGGCGCCGGTCGGCCCCTCGTCGCCGACGAAGAGCTCGAACTCCTTGAGGTTGTACTGGTTGGCTTGGTCGATCAGCACCTCGAAGGAATCGAAGGTCGCGGGCTTGCCGTCCTTGAAGGCCCAGACGCCTTCGCCGGCATAGACCGCGACCCGCTGGTCCTTGCCGTCGTTGAGCTGCGACCATTCCTGGTTCGGCGCGGCTATGAGCGTGCCGCCATTCGCCGGCGCCAGCAGGTCGATGCCCGTCGGCGCGGCGGTCGCCGCCGAGGACGCGGCGGCCTCGTCGATCTTGCCGTGCAGGCGGAACTCGTTGGTCGAGATGTAGCCGCCGCCGTGATCGGTGAGCAGCGCCGCCTTGAAGTAGCGCGCCGTCACCGGCGCGAAGGTGAATTTCTGGTAGGGCGACTGGATCAGGCGCAGATTCTGCGTCTGGAAGCGCCCGATGGAGCGGAAGGAGCCGGTGGGCCCTTCATCGCCCGCGAACAGCTCGAACTCCTTGAGGTTGTACTGGTTCGTGCCGTCGATCAGCACCTCGAAGCTGTCGAAGGTGGCGGGCTTGCCGTCCTTGAACGACCACACGCCTTCGCCGGTGTAGGTCGCGACGCGCTCCTCCTGGCCGTCATTGAGCTTGAGCCAGTCGGCGCTCGGCGCGGCGAGCAGCGTGCCGCCATTGGCCTGCAGGAGGAGATTGTCGTCGGGCGGCGGCGCGGGCTGCGGCGGCGCGGCGGGCGCCGCCACGGCCTGGCTGACGGCGGTCAGCGCGGCGCTCAAGGCTGCGGCGTTCTTGGCGTCGTAGTAGGT